>CAYXTS010000016.1:0-15288 GCA_964468665.1 uncultured Candidatus Saccharibacteria bacterium | reverse complement strand
TTGATCTCTTTCATGGCTTCGTATCGACAGTTGATCCGACAGACAGATTCATCAGACTGTTGGCGGGAGTTTGTGGTTGTATTATGGGTATAGCAATACTAAACGCAGGTGGCTTCGAAATTTCAACTTTCATTAGGTTCTTTGGCGCATATATGCTAATAGTCGGTGCGACTAGCTTGATATATGGGGTACACAACAGGGCACAAAATATTGAGGATAAAGTAGCCAGAAAAGAAGCGCGCAAAAAACCAAGCAAGAAACGCAAAAAATAACAATCTGTGGTGAGTTTATATTCTGTATTTTGATTTGGGTGTGCTATAATAAGGTTTCAAGGAGAACTTATTATGTCAACAGTTAAAAAAGCTATCATTACCGACGCTGGTTTTGCTAGTCGTTACTTACCAATCACTAAAACTATTCCGAAGGCGATGATTCCTATTGGCGCAAAGCCAGTTATGCAATTCTGCGTGGAGGAATGTGCTGAGGCTGGTATCGAAGAAATTATCATTGTAGCAACGCCAAATACCAAATCAAGAGAAATTTACGAAGATTATTTTCATAATAAATCCGAGAATGTTAAGACTTTGCTTGAAAAACAAGGGAAGCTTGATAGATTTAAACCAGTAGAAGAGGTTCTGAATTTCCCGAAAATAACCGTAATTGAACAAGATACAGATTTGCCATATGGTAATGGCTCTCCTATTGTCTCTGCTAAGGATTTCGTAAAGGATGAGGACGCTTTCGTGGTACTATATAGCGACGATTTGATTTTGGGACAGGGAGATGTTAAGACCCTTATTGATACATACGAGAACCACAAAGATGCAAAGGCAATAATTGCCGCACAGGAGATGCCAAAAGAGGTTTGGCATAAGTACGGAATGATTGCCCTCAAAGACAATGGGACTTTGAGTCACATCGTAGAGAAGCCAAAAACTCCAGATTTGGCACCAAGCAACTTAACGAGTTATGGAAGATATTTATTGACACCAGAAATATTCGAATATTTAGTCCCCTCCAATACAGGTCTGGACGGTGAGTTATGGACTGTGGATGCGATTACAAAATTGGCAGAGCATGGTGACGTGATTGTAGCAAAGAGCCAAGGTGAATGGATTACGACTGGTGATCCAAAGAATTATTTTCTTGCACATCTTAAATATGTATTGTCTCAAACTGATTACGCGGACGATGTGCGTAAATTGGTAGCAGAAAACTAATACTGCTTCAAGTATGTTATAATTGCTTTAAGGAGAATACTATATGAATACAGCTGAATGGATATTAGTTGCGATACTAAGCGTAACGCTTTTAGTGTTTTTGATTGTGGGCATCGTTCTACTAGCTGGGCTGATTGGTCTTACAAAAGAGGCAAAGAAAGTCGTAGAGAAGAGTCAAGACATTGCCGATAATGCCAATGGGATAGTATCAAACGTGAAGGGTATGACCTCTATCGGTGGTACAGTAGAGATGTTTGTAGACAAATACATTAGCCCAAAGCTAAAAGAGAAAGTAAAGGAAAAGGAGGAGAAAAAAGATGGCAAATAATGGTAACGGTGGGGCAAAAAAGTTTTTCTTGGGGGCGGCACTAGGAGCATTGGCTGGTGCTATCGCAGGGAAATTTGCTTCGAAGAAGTGCGAAGAAGACAAGGACGAAATTACAGAAAAGTTTGAGGAACTCGGAAAAAAATTTGAGGACAAGAAGAAAGAAATAAAAGAGAAAATTGAGGATTTGAAGGAAGACACAGAAAGCAAGATTGATGAGATAGAAAAAAAGACCGAAAAAGCAGACAACACAACAAAGAAAACTAGCGCAAAGAAAGTAGAAAAGACTGCAAAAAATGCCTAAGACAGGTTTGAAGCCAAGTGACTTCGTTCACCTTCATAACCATACCCATTATTCTTTGCTTGATGGCTTGACCAAAATCCCAGAGTTGGTCAAATTAGTAAAAGAGGAAGGGATGGAGGCAGTAGCGGTGACCGACCACGGCACAATGTCGGGGTTGGTTGAGCTATACAAAGAATGCCATGACGCCGGCATAAAACCTTTACTCGGATTAGAAGCTTACGTGGCGGCTCGCAAAATGACCGATAAAGATCCAGCCCACGATAAGCAGCGTTTCCATATCACTTTGATTGCGATGAACAACAAGGGTTTTGAAAATCTTTGCCGAATCATGAGCAATGCCGAGGAACATGGTAAATATTACAAGCCGCGTACCGACCATGACGAGCTCAAAAAATACAACGAAGGAATTATTTGTTTGTCTGGCTGTATGGGGTCAGAAATCTCAGAAGCAATACGAGCAGGTGACGATAAACGGGCTTACGAGCTGATTGATTGGTATCGGAATGTATTTAAGGATAGATTTTATCTAGAGATGCAAGACCACGGACATCCGGAGTCATCAACTCATTCAGAAGAGCAGAAGCTAGTTAATGATTGGCATATGGCCCATGCAGAGGAGTTGGGGTTGCCGCTGGTAGTAACTTGCGATGCTCATTATTTAAATCATTCCGATCAAGACGCGCATGAAGTTTTATTATGTATTGGTACGGCGGCTAATCTATCAGACACTAACCGGATGACACTGAAGGACTATGATTTGCACGTCATTTCGGCACAAGAGATCGTTGAGCGTTGGGGCAAGACTTGCCCAGAAGCGGTATTAAATACAAAAAGAATTGCGGAAAGATGTGACGTAGACCTGCAGCTAGGGCGTATTTTGATTCCAAAGTTCCCAGTGCCAGATGGCGAGGACGAGAAGACCTACCTAGATAAATTGGTATTTCAGGGGTTGGTGTACAGGTATGGTGGGAAAAAATTAGATGAAACTATAAATCTAAAAATAGAAGAGTGTCGGGAGATTCTAGACAAAGTAGACGAAAAAAGAGATGAAGAGCATAAAATACTACCACGGATTGATTACGAATTATCAGTAGTGGATAAGATGGGGTACAATGGATATTTCCTGATTGTACAAGATTTTATCAACTGGGGAAAGAGCCAAAGAATCGTTTATGGGCCAGGGCGAGGCTCGGCGGCTGGTTCAATTTTGGCGTATGCGCTCCGCATTACCGAACTAGACCCTTTGAAATATGATTTACTGTTTGAGAGGTTCTTAAATCCAGACCGCATTAGTATGCCAGATATTGATACAGACATCCAAGACACCAGGCGAGATGAAGTGATTGAATACTGTTCTAATAAGTATGGATTTGAAAGAGTGTCTAATATCGTAACTTTTGGTAAGATGATGGCAAAAAACGCCGTGAGAGATGTGGCGCGAGTACTAGAAGTGCCCTATACAGAAGCAGACCGATTGGCCAAAATGGTACCAGACCCGGTACAGGGGCATCATGTACATCTTAGCGATGCCATCAAGGAAGTTCCGGACTTAAAGCACGAATACGAGACCAATCCTACGGCTAAAGAAGTGATTGATTTTGCGTCTAGGCTAGAAGGGACGATTCGTAATCACGGTGTGCATGCTTGTGGGGTAATTATTGCACCAGATGATTTGGTGAAGTTTCTGCCGCTAGAAGTTTCGGCTAAAGGGCCGATTGCTGCGCAGTTCCCGATGGGGCAAGTAGAAGAACTAGGGCTACTGAAGATGGATTTTTTGGGACTTTCTAACTTGTCCGTAATCAATAATGCCCTAAGGATGATTCGTAAGGTTTACCATAACGATATTGAGCTTTCTAGTTTACCTTTGGACGATGCCAAAACTTATGAACTATTGCAGAGAGCTGAAACGACTGGGGTATTTCAGCTGGAATCGGCGGGAATGAAGAGATATTTGCGCGACCTGAAGGCCTCAACTTTTGAAGACATTATCGCTATGGTGGCCCTGTATCGCCCTGGGCCAATGCAATTTATTGATTCGTTCATTCGGCGAAAACACGGTCAGGAGCCGATTACCTATCTACATCCTGGGCTTGAAGGTGCACTCAAGAATACTTATGGGATTTTGATTTATCAAGAGCAATTCATGCAGATTTCTAGAACTTGGTGCGGTTTTACTGGTGGGCAGGCAGATACCTTACGCAAGGCGGTTGGTAAAAAGAAGATTGACTTGATGAAAAAAGTTAAACCCGAATTTATAAAGGGCGCGATAGAGGTAGGTGGAGCGACTCAAGAAATTGCCGAAAAATTCTGGGAACAACTACTAGAGTTTGCTAATTATTGCTTTAACAAGTCACATGCGGCGTGCTATGCTTTGATTGCGTATTGGACGGCATATCTAAAAGCCCACTATCCAGATGCTTTTATGGCGGCGCTGATGACAGCAGATATGAGATGGACAGACCGACTGGCGATTGAAATGGCTGAGTGCAAAAAAATGGGGCTAAAAGTGCTTGGTCCGGACATTAACCAATCTTATGGCGATTTTGCAATTGTGGGTGGAGAAAATACAATCAGGTTTGGGTTATCTGGGATCAAGAATATGGGGAAATCTTTGGTAGAAGATATCGTAATTCCAGAGCGAGACAAAAATGGGCCATTTAAGTCTGTGTGTGATTTTGCTAAGAGAGTAGATTCAACCAAATTTAACAAAAAATCTTGGGAAGCAGCAATTAAAACTGGTGCGTTTGACCGGTTTGAGGGGACGCGGTCGGATTTGCTATTTAATTTAGAAGCAATTCAGGCTTATGGTGCTAAAATCCAAAAAGACGTGGGCTCGGGGCAGACTGATTTGTTTGGCATGATGGGCGAAGCAGGGGTAGTACCAGAGGTAGAAATTAAGCCAGCACCCGTCCAACATCCGGAAAAGGAGCAACTATTGTGGGAGCGGGATTTGATGGGGCTTTATCTCTCGGCACATCCTCTTGATAAATACGATATGTATTTTGAGGAACAAACACACCCAATGAGCATGATTACGGCAGAAAATGACGACAAAATTGTAATAATTGGGGGTATTATTACGGCGGTAAGGACGATTTTGACCAAAAAAGGCGATAAAATGGCCTTTGTAAAAATTGAGAATAAGACTGACGAAGCCGAATTCATTGTTTTTCCGAGTATTTTTGAAGAGTATGGGGGAAAACTGGTAGTTGACAACGTGGTAAAAGTAAGAGGTAAAGTAAATGCCAAAGACAAAGATGGTCATGTTACTTCTGACGTCAAAGTTTTAGCTGAAGCAATAGAAGTAATATCAGATGAAGTATTGGAAAATTATGAATCTACAGGCACGAAATTAGCTGCGCCAGTGGCTGCTGCGGGCGGTAAACAGAAGAAATATGGTAAATCTTCGGCAGAAAAGGTTTATGGTGGCACCAAAGGAGCGCCTAGCAATGTTCCGATAGACAATGCACCAAAACTCTTGAAAAACCCGCCTAAAGACCCCAGAAAAGAGAGATTATATATCTTAATCGAGGAACCTGAAAACACGGAGATTTTGACGGCAATACGCAGGCTAGCAGACATTTATCTCGGAATGCAAGATGTGGTGCTGGTGCTAAAAGAAGGGGAAATAAAGAGACCCCTAAAAATGCCATTCAAGGTAGATGCGTCGGAAGAATTGCTGGGAAAACTGCGCGAACTAGTGGGCGATGAATGTATAAAAGTAAAATAGCGTTGTTTGCGCCTTCGTAGTGAACTTCTCTTATATGATATAATTGGGATATGAAGAAAAAACAGGTGTCAGATTCGGTGACAGTAAATCGTAAAGCTAGGTACGATTATGTTTTGGGCGATGAATTAAATGTAGGAATGGTACTGAGTGGGCCAGAAGTACGCTCAATCCGAGATCATCATGTACAGCTGAAGGGGTCTTTTGTGACGATTCGGAATAGTGAATTGTGGCTAAACAATCTGACCTTGGGCGCTGAAACGGCGCGAAATATCAAGCTTTTGGCGACCAAAAAACAGATTGCGGCGCTAGAAAAAGAAAAGGTAGCGGGTTCTACCATCGTACCAGTAAAATTGCTTGGGGGTAGTAGACACATCAAGCTTGTGATTGCGGTAGGAAAAGGGAAAAAGAAGTACGACAAGCGTGAAACCATCAAAAAACGTGACATCGAAAGAGGTAAATATGCCTAGGTGCTCGACGGGTCCTGCCACCACTTCTTTCCCATCCTCGTCAAGCTCGGATGGGAGCCCTAAAGTGGTGTCACCCGTCGATACTTTGCGTATCTTCTCTTGGAATGTGAATGGTTTAAGAGCGGTTTTGCGTAAAGGGGCTTTGCAAAAGTTTATTAGCGAATATGAACCTGATATTTTGTGTCTGCAGGAAACGAAGGCAAAACAGGGGCAAGCCGAAATAGATTTGCCGGAATATGAGGAGCTATGGAATTCGGCGAAGCGACCCGGCTATGCAGGGACAGCGATTTTTACCAAAATAAAACCCTTGTCAGTGAAATATGATTTGCCCACTGATAAATCTTTCGAAGACCGGTTTGGCGACCCACTGATTGAAGGCCGAGTGCTGACTGCGGAATTTGAAAAGTTCTTTCTTGTTAATGTCTATACGCCAAATTCAAAAAACGAACTGGAAAGGTTGGCTCTGCGCGAAAAATTATGGGACCCGGAATTTTTGCGGTATCTGAAGGAGCTGGAGAAAACCAAACCGGTGGTAGTGTGTGGGGATTTTAACGCCGCACACGAGGAAATAGATATTGCGAGACCAAAGACCAATCATCACTCGGCTGGATTTACCAACGAAGAGCGAAAGGGGATTACAAATTATGTTCAAGCTGGATTTGTTGATACTTTTCGCACGCTTCACCCAGACGAAGTGAGGTATACTTGGTGGAGCCATTGGGGCAAAGCCAGAGAAAACAATGTAGGTTGGCGAATTGATTATTTCTTTGTTTCAAAAGACCTAAAGAATAATTTGAAATCGGCAGAAATTTACGAGAACGTGACGGGTTCGGACCATTGTCCGATTTCGATTGAGCTGGAGATATAAATGGATTACTTTGAAAAGATTGAAGAAAAACCTAGCGAAGACCTAGGCTGGAATATCCCAGACCGGAAGCTTGGCGTCGTGAATGTTATAGGTGGCAATACCCAAAACTTCCGAGCCGAAGTAAAAGTTTCCGAATTTTTATCCGAAAAATACCCGATAGAAACGATCAATACTATATTACCAGATTCACTAAAAGAAAAACTGCCACCATTGCCAAATTTCGTCTTTTTAAAGTCGACAGACGTGGGTTCTTTCGCAAATGAGGAAGAACTAGAAAAAAAGTTTAATGCGGCGGATTTCAATCTGTTAATTGGCGATTTATCCAAAAATTCGATTACTGGAAGAGCTGTAGCGGGCGCCTGCATTTCTTCCGAAAAACCACTTTTAATTACAAGGGATACAGTAGATTTGATTGCTGAAAATAGCCCTGAAAAAGTAATCTTGAACGAAAATTTAATTATTTTCGGCTCTATGGCTCAATTGCAGAAACTCTTCAGAACGATATACTACCCCAAAATGTTACTTTTATCACAATCTTTAATCCAAGTAGCGGACACCCTACATAAGTTTACTTTGAGTTATCCTATTTCTATCATTACCCTACATAATGGCCAAATACTGATTGCAAAAAACGGCAATGTGAGAGCAGTAGCTTTGGAAATAACTGGTTATAGTCCTGTTGGTTTCTGGCAAGGTGAATTGGCTAGCAAAATCATGGTTCTTAATCTATTCAATCCAGACAATTTCATGAAAGCCTCTATTTTTGCGCTTTTTTCGTGAGCTCTGTTTCTATACCTACGGCATCACGAGAAATATTCTTGCGACGTTGACGAAGAAAGAACCATACGAAAACAAGAATAAGACAACCAAAAACAAATAGACTGCATTTTACTAAGTCAGGCCAGCTAGTAGCAAAAAGGATGATTGCGCTAATAACTCCTAGACAAATAACATAAATATATCTACGTGTTAGGATGATTTTTTTAGCAAGCGGGAAGTCTCTTTTTGCGAGAGAATTTTTATTACAATCATCTGGATGGCCGAAGATTTTGCCATAAACTAGCAAGTCTCCACTAGCGGCAGAAATTAGATAGTAGGCAATAATTACCAAGCCAACAGTCAGATTAACTCTTAAAGTAAGAAATAGTACTTGTGCCCCCGCTAGAGAAACATCTGAAAGCATATCGTATTTCGCGGCATATTTGCGATATTTTGGGATTTTGTTTTTGGGGAAGGGCCAATTGCGAGCGCAAGTACCGTCAAAAACATCCGTGAGTTCGGCAACTAGGAAAACAATAAATGCCGCTTCGGGCGAGCCATCCACAAAAGATAGCAAAAATAAAACCAGTGAGAGAATAAACCTTGATAAAGTCAACAAGTCCGCCAGATATCTCATGGCTTCATTATACTATAAAATAATTTCTCTAGTGTTTTTATACGATTAGAAATCAGGATTTCATGGCGATGAGATATCATGATTTGGCTCATTTGTGCGATTTTTTGAGGGCAGTCCAGGACGTCATTTATTGCCTTCGCCATGTCCAACGGTGTAGGGGAACTGCTTATCACAAAGCTTCCTTTTGGGATGGTTTCCTGTAAATCTGGGTCGCATATCATGATAGGTACGCCAAAGGCTTCGGCTTCTATTAAAGTCATGCCAAAAGTATCAAAATTATATGAAACTAATACATCAAGATGCGCCTGCTCGATTACCTTTGAAAGTTTTGCGAAAGTGACATTGCCGTGGAATTTTACATTTAAATGATGTCGTCTAGCAAAACGTTTGGCGCGAAAATAATCACCGCCACCGCCATAGACGTCTAACCTGTATTTACCGTGTACGTTTTTCAAAGCATTAAGAAATGGCATCATGCGTTTTTCAGCAGAAACACGAGAGTGCCAAATCATTTTTAGCTCTTCGCCTGGCTCTAGCTTTTTCAGATTGGGACTCTTTGGAAACTTATCGTCAGGAAAGCCATTTGGGAAAACTTTGATGACTTTTTTAACGCCATAGTGAATGAGTTTTTTGCGAAATTGTTCAGACGGAGAAAGAACCAAATCTGCGTAATTAGCGTGGTTTACCATTAGGGTCCACATCTTGGCTTTTGCGACGGTATTAGCTAGATGCTGATCTTGGCGTACCGTTATAGAATGAGGAATATACCAAGAGTGAAACCAGTTAAGCAGACATGCCACTACCGTACGAAGGCCAAAAGGAATGATATTTGATTCACCCATATCCTCACGGCCATGCATAACCTGAACCGTGGGAATTTTTAATTTTTTACCAAGGCGAAGTCCAGCAATAGAACAACCAGACTCATAATGTATATAGAAAATATCAAATTCTTTAATTTCTGGGTGGGTTTTTAGCAGCCATTTTTCAATGATGTGGGGTCGGCGCGAAATTGGCGACAGACCACGAAAGAAAATTTTACAACTTGGAACTTGGAAAATGTTCTGCTTTGATAATTTTTCCTGCTCTACACGCGAGCGCGGAAATCCTGTACTAAAAATATATACTGTGTGACCGTTGTTTTCAAGGGCAGCTTTTTGGGCATTAATAGAGCTCGTAATGCCGCCCGTCAAATCTAAGTAACAATCCGTAAAAAACGCGATTTTCATGATACAATAATAACACAAATATCAAGAAGGAGCGAGGGAGCGGCCCAGTGACCTCCTGCCAACCTAGTACAACCAAGGTGGTAAATCCGACCAGAAAGGAAAGATATGTTCTACAGAACTGCGGAGAGCGTTTCTCCAAAACACCCAGATAAATTATGCGATAGGATTAGCGATGCTATTTTAGATGCCTATCTAGAAAAGGATCCAAATGCACGAGTAGCGGCGGAGACTTGCGGTGGACACGGAGTAGTTTTTGTAACTGGAGAAATCACATCGTCAGCCCCCGAAGTAAACGTCCCGGCAATTGTTAAGAGAATTGCTGGAGATGATATAGAAGTGCATACAAAAATCGTAAAGCAATCACCAGAAATCGCCCAGGGTGTAGATACTGGTGGAGCAGGCGATCAAGGAATCATGATTGGCTATGCTTGTGACGAGACCCCAGAACTTTTGCCAAGTGAGGTAGTGTTGGCCCGTAGACTAAACCAATTCATCTATGAGAAACATCCGTTTGACGGCAAGACACAAGTTACGATTGCTCCAGACGGTAATGTCGATTCAGTTGTGGCAAGTTTTCAAAATGTTTCATCAAAAGAGTTGGCTCAACTTATTTCAGAATGGATGGAAAAAGAAGGTCTGCTCGACAATCGTGACATTACAATAATTTCAAAAGAAGACCTAGACGATCCAGAAAAATACAAACTTTTAGCTGAGAATACTAAGTCAACTATTGCTTATGTTAATCCTGCTGGTGATTGGAATCAAGGTGGTTTTGATGCAGATACTGGATTAACTGGAAGGAAACTAATTGTAGATAATTATGGACCAAGCGTTGCGATTGGTGGTGGTTGTTACTCCGGAAAAGACCCGTCCAAAGTAGATCGCTCGGCGGCCTATATGGCGAGGCGAATTGCCGTGGATTATCTACGCAAGCGTCAAGCGCATGAGGTATTGGTGCGTTTGGCATATGCAATTGGACATGATCAACCACTAGAAAAAACCGTAATAATAGACGGTAAACCAGAAGAAATTGAAGGATATGATCTGAGTCCAAATGGAATTATTAAGTTTTTGGATTTAAAAAGACCGATTTATGAAAAAACCGCCGAGTATGGTCATTATGGCGAAGGGTTTGATTGGGATAAATAGTAGAGATCGATATGAAGAGGAGTCTGGCGGTTCATAGAGTTTATAGACATTTCAAGGGGGATCTATACATAGTAGAGGGAACTTGCAAACATTCAGAGAATGGTGAGGAGCTGGTTTTGTATCGGGCGCTTTATGGGGACGGTGAGTTGTATGCTAGGCCAATCAAAATGTTCCTGAGCGAAGTAGACCATGACAAATATCCAGAAGTTCAGCAAAAATTTCGATTTGATTTAGTAGAAGGTGCCCTCTAGCCGAGTAGGGGGCATTTCTTTATTAACTTTTCAATTGCTTCTTTTTGGATGTTCCAATAGGCGTCCCAGCTCTCTGCCTCAGACAATTCGGAGTCATATTTCCATTCTCCGTTAACCAAAACTTTTAACACCGATGCAAAACAAAAACCAGGGATTTTCTTTGGAGAAACCTCGTCCACGATTTTTATGTTTTCCGGATTCGTAGTCACTAAAGCTGATTCTGTTTTGATTTGTTTATCCTCTTGCCAAGCCAAAGCGTAGCCCCATTCAAAACGCATCGGAATTTCTCCGCCATACTTATGCGCAATTTCGGAAAATACTTTTTCGCCGTTTTCGTCGGAATACTCTCCTATCCTTCTCGCAATAAATTCTTTGTTGTGATTTTTGGGATTATCTTCCTCGTTCACGCCAATTAGAGTGCTTGTATCATCTCGTGCTAAAACTGGTAACTTTTTAAATTGTCTTGCGTAACCTAGTGCTTTCTCAACTGCAATTTCTTCGGCTGTGAGTTTTGTTTCTTCTGGTTCGTTCAATGTCAAATTAAGATCTGAAAAAGATAATCCCTCATAGCCCAAACTAGCCAAAATCTTTTTTGCGGTCATTATTTTGCCAGGATTAGTAGTCGCAATCAATATCTGTTTCATAATTGTCACCGAAATTTACATTGGGATAATTATATCATACTAAAATCGTTATGTTATTTTATAGTTTATGCTATAATTATGTAAAATAGGTGGAGGTTTTATGAATAAACGAATACTTGGTGTTTTTAGTATATTGATTGCTTTTGTGATTTCAGTAAATACTGGACCAGTACTTTTGGCACTTCAAAATAAGACCATTACGGGCGAATATCCGTATTATGCCTTTGTGGAGGATCCAGAAAATCCATGGAATTCAATATGGGAGCCGCTAGATGCGACGGATAGTTATGAGTATTCGGACGATTATTTTGCAGTGGAATCGCCGGGAACGCATTCGGCGCTTAGGACGATGTCGTATGCGTTAGCGCTCGCTGGATTTGAAAATACGGCAGATGGGTATCCTAATGATACTGGTGTGGTCAATCCGAAAATGCAGAAGTTACTGGGCGAGCTTGGTTTTACCGACTATGAATACTGGGATGAGCGCTCGGAAGAGGGCGGACACTCAATGGGAACTTCGCTAGCGCACAAGACAATCAGCTACACAACCAGTTATGGAGAAGATGAGACCAAAGAGCTGATTGTGCTGGCGCCGAGGAACTATAATTATTTTACGGAATGGCTATCAAACTTCAACGTGGGAACTGAAGGGGATCATGCTGGATTTAATGAATCGGCGAATTTGTTAGTGGGAAGGCTTAACCAATATATTTCTAAATATGGCTTAACAAATTATAAGATTTGGATGGTGGGTTACTCACGGGGTGGAGCGGTGATTGATTTGGTGGGCAAAAAAATCAACCAGGCACTTAGTAGTTATGATATGGAGGCAGAAGATTTGTATGCGTATACTTTCGGTGCGCCAAGGGCAAGCGTGACCGAGACTAAGTACAACAATATCCACGATGTGAAAGATGGGAATGATTTGCTATTAGGATACTTTTTCCCGGAGGCATGGGGTTTTTATAACACCGGCGTGTACGAGGAAATTCATCCAGCAGATTTGACAATTTCAACGACGTCGATAAATACTACTGATTTGGTGAATAGTGAAACAGTGATGAGTGCTTTGATTTCGCAGGAGGGTTTGACGATTGATGAAGGAACTGTAAATGGCAGAGAATTTATGGATGATTGGGTGGAGTTTGTGGATAGGGCGGGACTGACACGTGAGTATTTTGATACGTTTGTGAAACCACCACTGTCTAATTTGATGAAGGTTTATCAATCTAGAACTTTGGATAAACAGGGTGAGTTTACTGATTTTATTAAGAATCAAAGTAATGGAATGCTGGGGATGTTGCTATATCATTTAATGTTAGATCTGGCTAGCATGAGCGGTAGCTCGACGGAAGAAATGATTGAGAATTTCCCGCTTTATCAGGATTTAGTGAAAGTGTTGCAGGGTGAGGCTACGGAGGCAGATATTGCAGAGTTGGCAGATTATGCAGAGCGTTATATTGGTGACTATGATGAGTATGTACAACTGTTTGGCACAGATTTAGCAGTAACTGAAGAGGAGCTCACGGTGATTAGAACTACAATTCCGGAATTGTTGCGCGCGCTTGGACCAATAATCGTGGAGGATGCGAAGTATACGAGGGAAAATTACGGTGATAACCATTCGCTCTATTTCCTGACCACACTAATTGGCAATGCGGAAACGTTGGTGATTGGGCATATACCAGAGAGTATCATGCCGATTTTGAAGAGCTTACATGAGGAGGATTTGCCGGTAATACCGAAGGTGCCGAATACAGGCGTAGGGGCTTAGCGAACGGATTAATTTACCAATCGTCTTCTTCGTCTTCATCGTCGTCGCCGTAGAGGTCGTAATCTTCGGCGCCGGTGTCATAGCCCATTTTGTAGATTTCGAGCTGCTCGTCGGTGAGGTCAGTGATATCTACGGACGAACCATAGCTAGATGAGTAAGGCATGTGATTATCGCGGTCGAAAGTGCCATCTTCTATGCCGAATTCTTCTATTTCATCTATAGTGTATTGATCCATGAGCTTATTATAACATTTTGGTATAATAGTAGTAATAATTAGTAAAGGAGGAAAATGGAAGAAACCAAGCTAGAAAGAAAAATTTGTCAAAGTTGTGCAATGCCACTGACGTCAGA
This sequence comes from uncultured Candidatus Saccharibacteria bacterium, assembly GCA_964468665.1. Taxonomy (GTDB): domain Bacteria; phylum Patescibacteriota; class Saccharimonadia; order Saccharimonadales; family Saccharimonadaceae; genus Nanosyncoccus. The sequence continues at coordinate 1,580 of CAYXTS010000016.1, read as the reverse complement.
TGACATGTTTGGCACGAATGCGGATGGGAGTGTGAATGAGGATTATTGTAAGTGGTGCTATGATAAAGGTGAGTTTATCGAGAAATGCACAATGGAAGAATTTATTGATAAGTGTGCGCAGTTTGGCGAGCAGGCAGGGATGACGAATGAACAGATGAAGGAGTATTGCACAAAGGTATTCCCGACATTGAAGAGATGGAAGGAAGTGGAGTAAGTTCGTTTTGGAGATTTAGTGATGAAGATTGAGTATTTGGGGCATTCGTGTTTCTTGATTGATGGGTGTCTTTTGATTGATCCGTATAAGGATGGGAGTGTGCCGGGGTTGGCTGAGCTTCGGGTGCCGGCAGTGAAAGTAATTTGTACACATGAGCATGCCGATCATAACGGACGAGAATGTGTGGAATTAGTGCCTGGTGAGTGTGAATTGGAAATTACGGAAGTGCCGAGCTTTCATGATGATAAGCAGGGGGCGCTGCGTGGACCGAATACAATTTTTGTGATTACGTCTAGCTCGGGTGAGAAGTTGGTGCATCTGGGGGATTTGGGGCATTTTCCAAACAAAGAGCAGCTCAAGGCAATTTCAGATGCGGATTATTTGTTAATTCCAGTGGGGGGATATTATACGATTGATGCTACAACCGCGGTGAAGATTTGCGAGGCTTGTCGGCCGAGATGTATAATTCCGATGCATTATCGGACTTCCGTGTCTGGTTATCCAGAAATTGCGACAGTGGATGAGTTTGTGAAGTTATGTGAGGAAAAGGGAATTGGTGATAAGGTGAAAGTAATGTAATGGTTACTTTTCGTCTTTGTCGGTAATGGTGACGCCGCCGAAGCCGCCGGCTGCGTCGATATAGATGGTGTACTTGCCTTTGTCGGTGGCGTTTTTGCGGTCGTCGGAGAAGCCGCCGAAAATGAAGCCGGATTTTAATTTAACTTTGACATCGTCCGGGACAATGATGTCGATACCGCCGAAAAGGGTGAAGGCTTTGATGACAGTGTCTTTGTCAAATTTAGCGTGCTTTAAGTTTAATTTGGCGCCGCCAAAAACTGCGGCGAGGTTGGAGCCTTGGAAGACTTCGTCTTTGTATGTTCTGTCGGAGCCGGAGAAAATGGCCATTTGGGAGTCCATAGTCTTACCGTCTTTTTCGGTTTCCGCGATTTTTTTCGCGACTTCTTGGTCGTTTTTATTATGGAAGAGGGATTTGATAATGAGAGTGAGGCCGGCGATGACAAGGAAGACGGCGAGGATGACTTTCCAGGCGACGTCGTAGGTGAAGACATTTTGGGCGGCGAGAAGTAAGATAACACCGGCTGCTAGGAAGCCGAGGTTTGCGAGTTTTTCTTTGTCGGTGATGAGACCGATGAGACTTGGGACGATGATGAAGAGAGTCCACCAGCCGTCAAAAAAGATGTTGAGTTCGAAAAGTCCAAGGGCGTGGCCGCCGAAGATAATTCCAAGGGCGATGATGGCGATACCCCAGATGATTGGTTTTGCTTGTTTCATTTGATAGTTCTCCTTTGGTTATATTATAACATTGAATGACTGAGGTGAAAACCCTTATTTTATGAATTCCGGA
>CAYXTS010000015.1:0-15746 GCA_964468665.1 uncultured Candidatus Saccharibacteria bacterium | reverse complement strand
ATTGAAAGGCGCCATCTCGGCGTTTTTTCGTATTCGCTCGTCCATTAGACGCGCTTCATACGAAGAAAACACCAATCTGGCGCCTTTCATTTTCGAATTTTATGTTGTTAAGGTGGGACGAGAACCGTAGGTTTAGACGACGCCCGGCGTATTATTTTGAGCGAAGCGAGAAATAAGAGTCCTACTTCTTAGATATTTATTTACAAAAAAATTATAAGTATGGTATACTGTGTCTATGCCGCTATAGCTCAGTTGGTAGAGCGCATCCATGGTAAGGATGAGGTCACCGGTTCAAGCCCGGTTGGCGGCTCCATTTTTTTGGTTTATTTTTTACCACAGTGATCGTGATCGGGGTCGGATTCGAGATGGTGGTGATGGTGGTGCGAGATATGTGGGAAAATAAATTCAAGACCAATTTTGATAATGATGATTGAAATAACAACACTCACATATGATTCGATATTGATGTGCCAAACCAAATAGATAATGGCTGAAATTAAAACGGCGATTGAAATCCAACAATCATTTAGTGTTTCTGCGCCGCTAGCTAGGACCACTTGCGATTTGATTTTTTTGCCAGTGTTTTTTAGATAAAAGGCTAGACCATATTTTGCTAAAATGCTAGCTATGAGTACAATCATGACTGGCGCAGAATAATCTACTTCTTCTGGGTTAATAATATTTTTGATTGACAGAATAAGAATTTCAACACCTGTTGCGATGATGATTAAAGCAATTATAATCGTGGTGATGCGTTCGATGCGTTTGCGGTGGTCGCTAAATTTTTTATGATTTGCTAATTTTTCACTAATGATGACTAAAAATCCAGAGATTGAATCGACTAAGCTATGAATGGCGTCAGAAGCGATTGCGATTGAGTTTGAAATTATTCCAATCACGATGTTAAAAACCGCCAGTAAAAAATTAGTTAAAATAAACAAATAACCGGACTTAATAATAGCTTTGCTGCGTTTTTCCATGGTTTTATTTTATCATAATCTTGCTATAATTATTAATAACAGAAAGGAGTTAAATGTTTAATCTAAAAGATAGAGTTGCAGTAGTTTCTGGGGCATCGTCGGGACTAGGGCAACAAATGGCATTGGCTTTTGCTAAGCAGGGAGCGTCCTTGGCGATTTTGGCGAGGAGAGAAGAAAGACTCGAAGAATTTAAGCCAAAATTGATTGAGGCAGGAGCAGGAAAAGTTGTGGCTTATAAGTGTGATGTGACGGATTCGGATAATATAAATGAGATTGCAGAAAAAGTTGAAAAAGAATTTGGCAAGGTGGATATTTTGCTAAATTGTGCTGGTTCGTCTAAAGATAAAGGGGTGCTTGAAATGACGGACGAAGAATGGGATTTTACAATTGCGACAGACGAGACGAGCGTGTTTAAAATGACGCGAGCTTTCGCAAATATTATGAAGAAAAAGAAATACGGACGGATTATTAATATTGCATCAATGTATGGTTTGGTCGGTAATACTGAAATTCATACGGTGGCTTATCATGCATCAAAAGGTGCAGTGGTGAATTTTACTCGTGCTGTGGCGGCGGAATTGGCGCTTGACGGGATTACCTGCAATGCAATTTGTCCGGGATATTTCGAGACAGAGCTCACTAAGGCGGTTCTTGATACGCCGAGATTCCAGGAGTTTGCAAAAACTCATGTGCCGATGCAGCGATATGGTAAGCCAGGCGAGCTAGATGCGGCGGCAGTATTCTTAGCTTCGGAGGAAGCGTCGTATGTGACTGGTTTGATTATGCCGGTGGATGGCGGATATACTTGTATTTAATAAAAGGAGGACAATATGAAAACTAAATATGAGGGGACAAAAACTTTAGAAAATTTAAAAAAGGCGTTTGCGGGAGAAAGTGAGGCGCGCAATAAATATGATTATTTTGCATCAAAAGCCAAAAAAGACGGTTATGAGCAAATTGCAGCAATTTTTGCAGAGACCGCACTGAACGAAAAAGAGCATGCCAAAATGTGGTACAAAGAGCTTCATGGTGGTGAAGTGGAGCCGACGGAGGTGAACTTAGAAGCGGCGGCGGATGGTGAGAATTACGAATGGACTGACATGTATAAGGGTTTTGCTGAAACGGCGCGTGAGGAAGGGTTCGACGAGTTGGCGGAAAAATTTGAGGGGGTAGCGGAAATTGAAAGGCATCATGAAGAAAGATATCGTAAATTATTAGAAAATGTGCGTGAGAAAAAAGTGTTTTCACGAGATGGGGATGCTATCTGGGTATGTCGGAACTGTGGGCATATTATAGTTGGCAAGGAAGCGCCTGAAGTTTGTCCGGTTTGTAATCATCCTCAGGCGTATTTTGAGATTAAGGCTGAAAATTATTAGTAAAAAATTTGACGTGTGGTATAATAAGCGTAAGCAAAATAATAAGGAGATATTATGCCAACAACAAATGGACTAGCATTCGCAGGGGGAGTGGTGGGAGGCATGCTTGCTACCACGGTGATTATTGCGCTAGCTTATTATGTATTATTAGTAATTGCGGGATGGAAGGTTTTTGAGAAGGCAGGTGAGAAAGGTTGGAAGAGTTTGATTCCAATTTATAATACCTATATTTTTTACAAGATTGTAGGAATGAAAAAATGGTTTTGGGCAATACTGATAGCGTCTTTTGTGATTAGTTTTGTGACGACTTTGATGGGGCAGGGGACTCAGATTCAGGATATGAATACGGCTACGGGTGTTGGGGTGTTTTCGGTAATTTTGACGACGGCTATGTTTATCCTTGCGTTTGCGGTTAGTGTTATGTACTCTCTTAGGACTTCGAGGGTGTTTGGGCATGGCTATTTGTTCGCGTTTGGTTTGTTCTTCTTGTCAGGGATTTTCTTATTGGTTCTTGGGTTTGGTAGGTCAAAGTACAACAAAAAGTTGGCTAAGAGTTGGGGGGTGTAGTTGGGGTGTATGTGGAGCCGACTGTACTTCGTACAGCCTGCTCCACTCGAAAAAACCAACAAAAATGCAAGCATTTTTGCTTGCTTTTTCTCGTGGAGCCGACTGTCGGGCTTGAACCGACGACCTACGGTTTACAAAACCGTTGCTCTACCAGCTGAGCTAAGTCGGCAATATAATGATTATAACATAAAAAAATAATTTTTCGGAAAAAAGTTAGGCGCTCCCTTGAATGTGTTATAATGTGTTTATGTATATAGTGTTAATAGTTTTGGGGGTAGTAATTATAGTTTTATTGGTGGTTTTGATTTTGCGAAAACCCAAGGTAGAAGTGGGTTCGGATTTTAAAACCATGGAAGAGAGATTGATTCGGGTTGAAGGTGAAATCTCTAAGATTAATCCGGAAATGGATCGAAACTTTCGGGAGAACAGAAAAGAGTTGTCTGAAAGTTTAGAAAAGATGCGCGGAGTGAATGAGAAGAGCTTTGAACAGATGCGCGTAAGTAATGAAAAGAGTCTCGAGAAGTTACGAACTGGCAACGAAAAGAAACTTGAAGAAATGCGGGAGACGGTGGATGAAAAACTGAGAGCTTCTGTAGAAAAAAGATTTAACGAAAGTTTTAAATCGATTTCTACGCAGTTAACGCAAGTTTATCAGGGTTTGGGGGAGATGAAAAATTTAGCAACTGGGGTAGGTGATCTAAAAAAAGTGATGGAGGGGGTAAAAACTAGAGGGATTTATGGTGAGGTGCAACTGGGGGCAATTATTGAGGATACTTTGAACAAATCACAGTATGAGGAAAATATTATTACGAAGCAAGGGTCGAATGATCGGGTGGAATTTGCAGTTAAAATGCCAGGCAAAGAAGAGAATGTATTTTTACCAATTGATTCAAAGTTTCCGGTAGAAAATTATTCGAGGTTGATTGCGGCCTATGATAATGGTAATAAAACCGAAATTAGTACTTATCAAAAGGCTCTTGGTACTGATGTAAAAGAGCAGGCTAAGAAGATTGCGGCAAAATATATCGATCCGCCCAAGACGACGGATTTTGGAATTATGTTTGTGCCGACGGAATCTTTGTATGCGGAGATTATCAGGATTCCGGGTTTGTCGGATGAGATTCGACAAAAATATAATATTACGATTGCTTCGCCGTCGACTTTGCCGGTGATGCTGTCTGGACTTTTGATGGGTTTTCGGACTGTGGCAATCGAAAAACGTTCGGCTGAAGTGTGGCAGGTACTTGGTGCGGTGAAGTCGCAATTCGGTAAATTTGGAGATTTATTAGAAGGGGTGCAAAAGAAATTGCAGGAATCAGCCAATAAGATTGAGTCGGCTAAGACGACATCAAGACAGATAGAGAAAAAACTAAAAAATGTCGAGGAATTGCCGGAAAGCGAGTCGGTGAAGTTGATTGGTGAGATTTAATAGATAAGTGGCGTTTTAGGTAAAAAGTGATATAATGAGGTTAATATGTTAGATGTGAAGTTTATTCGAGAAAACTTGGATTTGGTTGAGAAGTCGGCCAAAGAAAAGGGATATAAAATAAATATAAAAGATTTTTTGACCTTGGATGACAAGCGCAAGAAAGAGCTAACCAAGGTAGAAGATTTGCGAAGGCAGAGGAATGAAATTGCGGCGAAAATGAAGGGCGGGAAACCGTCGCCGGATTTGATTGCCGAAGGAAAAAAAGTCAAAGAGGACTTGGCTGGTTTAGAGGAAGATTTGGAAAAAGTAGAGAATGAATACAAAGCTACATTGAAAGCAATACCAAATATAATCTTTGATGATGTGCCGCTTGGTGGTGAGGAATGTTCGGTAGAGGTTGAAAGTTGGGGTGATAAAAAGAGCGAAGGAATAGATCATCTTGATTTTGCAATATCTCGTGATTGGGTGGATTTCGAGAGGGGAGCGAAAGTAGCGGGGACGAAGTTCTATTATCTTAAAAACGAACTAGTTTTGCTTGAAAATGCTTTACTCCAGTTTGGTCTTAAAAAAGTTTTGGAAAAAGGTTTTAGTGTAATTACGGTGCCAGATTTAGTATCTTCTAAGGTATTGGAGGGCACAGGATTTAATCCTCGTTCTTCTGAACAGTCAGATGAGTATTTTATTGAGGGTGAGGATTTGGCATTGATTGCTACGGCGGAAATACCTTTGACTGGCTATCACATGAATGAGATATTGGACGAGAAAGATTTGCCGTTGATGTATGCGGGTTATTCGGCTTGTTTTAGGAAAGAAGCTGGCTCTGCTGGTAAACATACAAGAGGGCTTTTCAGGGTACATCAGTTTAATAAACTGGAGATGTATATATTCTGTTTGCCGGATAAATCAAAAGAGATGCACGAGATGATATTACAAGTTGAGAAAGAAATTTGGCAGGAACTCGGGATACCATATCGGATTATCAATATTGCTGCGGGGGATTTGGGAGCGCCGGCAGCAAAGAAATATGATATAGAATACTGGTCGCCAGTGGATCAAACTTACAGGGAGCTTACTAGTTGTTCGAATTGCACGGATTTTCAGGCGAGGAATTTGAATATTCGAGTGCGCCGAGAAGATGGTACTATTGAGACCGTACATACACTGAATGGTACTGCGGTTTCTTTGGCTCGTGCGATGGTGGCGGTAATTGAAAACTATGCAACGAAGGACGGAAAAATGAAAGTCCCGGAGGTTTTGAAACCCTATTTAAATAATAGAGAGGAGATCTAATGATTGAAAAAATAGAGATTAGTGGGAATGGATACAAAGTAGACGAATCTTTCAGAAAGTACACAGAAAAAAGGATTGGTAAACTGGATAAATATCTACCTCGCAATTCGAAAAAGGATGTGGTAGTAAAGGTAGTTGTGGTGGAAATTGGGAAAAATAGGGGCGAGAAATATGAAATTTCCGTTGCTATGGATATTCCTGGCGGGAAGGTGATTGCGGCAAAAGATGAATGTTCCAATGTTTTTGCTGGTATTGATTTGATAGAGGCTAAGCTGACAGGACAGATTAGGAAGTTTAAACTAGAGACACAGTCGCGTCATCAGAAAAAAAGTTTGCGAGGCATCTTTCTAAAGAGAAGATAATGTGGTAAAATTATAGAGAAATAATTCTGTTTGGAGGCTTATGACTAAAAAAACCGATCATGCTGTAGTGAATATGGCTAAGAAAACCAAGGTGCGTAAGGAGAAAAAACCAACCGATAAGTTGGCTGACAAGACTGCAATGACCAAGTTTCTGCAGGGGATTTTTGGTGATGCTCAGAAAAAGATTCTGAAGCGATTGTGGAAGAGAGCGCAAGAAATAAATAAATTAGAACCTAAATATGAGAAGATGAGCGACGAAGAGCTGCAGGAGCAGACGGAGGTTTTTCGTAAGAAGATAGCAAAGGCTTTAAAGACTACCAAAAAAGAGGACAATGGAGCTGAGAAGAAGCACGCTCATAAAAAATCTTCAGCTGCAGCTGATAAGAAAATCTTGAACGAGCTTTTGCCCGATGTTTTTGCTGTGGCTAGAGAGGCTGCAAAGAGAGTTTTGGGGCTTAGGCCTTATGATGTGCAGTTAATTGGTGGTATGGTATTAAATGAGGGCGCGGTAGCCGAGATGAAAACTGGCGAGGGTAAGACTTTGGTAGCGATGCTCCCAGCATATTTGAACGGCTTGACTGGTCGTGGTGTGCATGTGGTAACGGTGAACGATTATTTGGCGCAACGTGATGCGGGTTGGAATGGTCCGATTTATGATTTCTTGGGTTTGACGGTCGGCGTGATTATCAATGATGCATCTTTTATATATGATGCGGAATATGAGAATGAGGAGCATGATGACGAGAGGTTTCGACACCTGAAGCCTTGTACACGCAAAGAAGCATATAATGCCGATGTTACTTATGGCACAAATAACGAGTTTGGGTTTGACTATTTGCGTGACAATATGACATCAGAGGTTAAATATCTGAGACAGAGGGAACTTAACTTTGCGATTGTGGATGAGGTGGATTCGATTTTGATTGATGAGGCAAGAACACCTCTGATTATTTCGGCGCCGGCGGGGGATAATCCAGAATCTTATTATCAATTTGCTAAGGTAGCGGCAAGATTGACGCCAGAAGATTATATTTTTGACGAGAAGCGGCGTTCGGTGACTTTGACTGACAAGGGTATAGAAAAGGTTCAAAAGATTTTGGGAGTTGATAATCTTTACTCCACCAAAAATACAAGATTGGTTTATCATCTTGAGCAGGCAATTCGAGCGGAAATTATCTTTAAACGCGACAAAGATTATGTGGTAACGAACTCCGGTGAAGTGATTATCGTGGATGAGCATACGGGGCGGTTGATGCAGGGTCGTCGTTATAACGAGGGTTTACATCAGGCAATTGAGGCAAAGGAAGGCGTGGTTGTTAAACAGGAATCTATGACTCTTGCAACGATCTCGTTCCAGAATTTCTTCCGTTTATATAAGAAATTGTCTGGCATGACTGGTACGGCGTTTACAGAAGCAGAAGAGTTCAGACAGATTTATGCGCTCGAGGTAATACAAATTCCGCCAAATCGACCAATTGCTAGGGTTGATAAGGATGATTTGATTTATAAAACCAAGGCCGGAAAACTAAAAGCGATTGCTAAAGAAATCCAAAAATATCACGAAAAAGGACAACCAGTATTGGTTGGCTCCGGTTCGATTGCAAACAATGAAGAAATTGCACGCTATCTTGACCAGTTTGGTTTGTCATATGAGATTTTGAATGCAAAGAACAACGAGCGGGAGGCTGCTATTATTGCAAAAGCAGGTGAAAAGGGCGCAATTACGCTAGCTACTAACATGGCAGGGCGTGGTACAGATATTAAGTTAGGAGAGGGTGTAAAAGAACTTGGAGGATTGGTAGTGATTGGTTCTGAGAGGCATGACTCTAGGCGAGTAGATAATCAGCTTAGGGGTCGTGGTGGTCGTCAGGGCGATCCGGGAACTACGCAATTTTTCGTTTCTTGTGAGGACGATTTAATGCGAATTTTCCAGGGTGATAGAGTAAAAGTGTTGATGACTCGTTTAGGAGTGGATGAAGATATGCCGATTCAAACGAAGGCAATTTCAAAGACTTTGGAGGCAGCACAGAAGAGGATTGAAGGTTTCAATTTTGATTCGCGAAAGAACGTGGTGCAGTATGATAACGTGATTAACCGCCATCGTAAAGTTGTTTATATGATGCGTCGTAAGATTCTTGAGGGCGAAGAGATTTTTCCAGAGATTAAACGATTGATGCGTGAAGAAGTTGGGATGTTGACGGAGTTTTCGTCACGAGTGAACAAGAATTTTGATGAGGAGTTTAAGTCTGTTTTTGACTTTGATAGTGATTTGATTCATGAGATTGGGTTAAAGCGGAAGGAGAAAGAGCGATATAGGGTGGCGTTAGAGGCAGTAGAAGAGGCTTACAAGCGTAAAGAGGAAGAGTTTGGTGCAGAAACGATGCGCAAGGTGGAAAGAGAAGTCTATTTGAAAGTACTTGATATGCTTTGGATGCAGCACCTCGAGAATATGCAGCACTTGCGTGAGGGGATTCATTGGCGCAGTGTTGGACAAAGGGATCCACTTGTGGAGTATCGTTCAGAATCGCAGAAGTTATTTGATGGCTTGCAAAGGAATTTGCGCGAGGAAGTGTTAAAGATTCTTCTTTCCATTACACCGGCGGAAGCTAGAGCGGATGATGTGACTGATGGCGAAGAATATGAGTCCGAGCTTACTAAGATGGCGGAATCTCAGACCGAGAAGGGTGTAAATGAGATATCTGCTGGTGAGAAGAATCTAGACTCCGAGTTTAAGAAGAAAACTGCAGGGGCGAGGGCAACGACAAAAAAATCAGCCTCTCGTAAGGCGACCGCAAAGAAGAAGAAAAAATCTCGAAAGAAAGGCCGAAAATAGGCTATCTTGTAATTATACCACAAGAAGTATCAAAAGTCAATATTTGGTTATGATTCAAGGAAGAAAATACACGACATGAGGCATTCTGTTGAAGAAATAACGTTAAAAAATGGAGCTAAGGGGCTTTTAATTGATATTCCTGGTGCCAGTGTAATGTCTACTAGAATACAATTTCGGGCAGGGATGCTTTATGCCAAGAACAAAGATGTTTATGAGATTCCGCATGTAGTGGAACATTTGGCATTTGGTGCGAATGCGAAATTCAAAGATGAACAAGCTTTTGAAACGGAATTTACGAAAAATGGGGCATATCACAATGCTTGGACGTCTGATATATCAGTGTGTTATGAAACAGAGTGTGCGGATTTTGAGTGGGAGAGAATTATGGATTTGCAACAGGTTTCAATCTGTGAGCCGAGATTTAATGAAGAGGAATTGAAGTCCGAAAAATCTAATGTGCGGTCGGAGTTGACTGGTTATATGAATGATTATTATCGATTGCTTTGGCCAAGGGTGCAACAGGCGGTGGGTGAGGATATTTTAGATTTATCAGAGCGACTAAAAACAATTTCAAATATTGAGCTCAAAGATATTAGGGAGCATTATCGTAGGACGCATACAGCTAAGAATATGCTTTTTGTGATAGCTGGGAAGATTAGGGGAAGAAAACACAAGATAGCAAAAATGCTAAATGAGTGGAACTTAAAAGAAGGCGAGAAGTTTGAGATTCCGCAGCCAGATTTACACTCTTCGGAGGCAGTTTCGATTAGGAGGAAGGATGCGTCAAATATTACTTTTGGGTTTTCTTTGGTGACACCACGACATTTGGATCCGAATGAAGTTTTTGCGATGAATTGTTTGAATCATATTCTGAATGGGACAACAAGTTCGAAAATATTTGGTGCAGCGAGAAAGCGTGGGTTAGTATATGGGATGGGGAGTTCGATTGCAAGTAATGCAACGAGTTCGTATTGGGATTTTGATGGCGAAGTGAATATTGAAAATGCAGAAGAATTATTTGATTTAATACAGACAGAGCTGATGAAAACGCTTAATGGTGAGATTTTGGATATGGACTTTTTGGCGGCGAAATCGTATGCACTGGGACGTTTCCAGATGGGGGCGCAAACGGTAGGGCAGATTGCAGATTATTATGCGGATGGGTATTTTACGAATGAAACAGTTGAACGATATGATAATATGCCAAATTTGATAAAGGGGATTGATAAATTTAAGATGATTGAGCTAGCGCGCGAGTTTGCTGGATCTGGAATAAAAGGATTTGCGGCAGTTTCTTCTACAGAGAAGGCTTTTATCTCTAACCTAGAAACTAGATTGAATTTTTAATGATAAGGAAAAGCGCCCCAGGGGGCGCTTTAATAGTCGTAATGCGTGAATTTGTATGCACGCACTTGAGTTTGTCTTCTCAGGCAAGAGTTAAGAGATTTTTTTTGCCGGAGGTACTCCTTCATCGGTAATTTTACTCTCGCATTTGCGCGAGATTCTGGACGGAGGAGCTTTAATGATTCTCCTGCTTCGTGACGCATTTTGGTGGCTGCATCGAGAGACAAGAGTTTTTTGTCGGGGAGGATTTTGGAATCGGGGTTTTCTAATCCTAATTCTTGGCCTTGATATATGACTATTGTTTGGGGTGATATGAATTTTTTATTATCATAATACCCGAATAATATATCAATTGCTTCGTTAGGGCGTACGTCTGCCACGGTTGTGAATCTGGGTCCGTCGTGACTTTCTGTCACGTGTGCGTAGCCTTCGGGGCAGTTTTGGAATGCTTTTTCGGCTGCAGCAATAAAAGATTTGGCTCCATTACTGGCGGCGTTTTTGACAACAATATCCATGATGGCGTTTACGGGTGTATTGTCGTAATAGTAGCGACAAAGTGTGCCATCTATATCGAAACATTCCATCAGTAGATAGAGGTCTTTGCGGATTTCATCGAAAACTCCATTGATGACTTTTTTGGCCATTTGGATTAAATCCTGCCTGGCTGACAAAGATATTTCGTAATAGTTTGCGAAGATGTCTTTGTTGATAGCTTGGGGTACGTCTAGCCGGAATCCGGCAACTCCCTTTTCTACCCAGAAGTCGACGATGTCCTGGAACTTTTTTATGAGTTCAGGATTGGGTTCTCCTTCTGATCCATCGGGGAACCAGTTGAGATCCGCCTGGGTCTCATGGAATAGGTGCATGTAATACTCACCTTTTCTAGGCTCGTATTTCCATGCAGATTGGCTTTTATTGAATAAATTTTGCCAATCTTCTCGGTCTGTTTTACTCCAGTAGTAAAACTCGGGATAATTATGGAACCACCTGTGATAGGTGGATGTGTGGTTTAGCACTAAATCCATTAATATTCCGATTCCGTATTTTTCTTTTGCTGTTTTGACGAGTTCTTCGAACTCGTCCATCAGACCAAGTCTAGGGTCTATTGCAGTGTAATCCGCGACATCATAACCATGATCGAACCACGGCGAAAAATATATCGGGCAGAGCCAAATGTATTTAACTCCGAGATTATTGATCTCTGGTATGAAGTCTTTGATTCTTCTTAGGGCGGATTTTCCGCCGAACCTCCCCATGAATGAAATGGGGTAAACTTCGTAAATCAAAGTTTTTTCCATACTAATTCCTCCTCATTGTAAATGTACAAATTTTATTATATTATATCATATTTATGTTATTTGTCGAGGTTTGTAATGAGGTTTTTGAATTGTGTGCCGCGGTCGTAGACATTTTCGAACATATCGAAAGAAGCGGCAGAAGGCGACATCAGGACAATAGAGGAGATGTCGGGTGATTTTTTAGCGTTTACCTCGGCTTTTTCTTTGGCTATATTGATTGCTTCTTTTAGGGATTCGGCTACCGTAAAACGGTCGTCTTGGTACCGTGTGGCGAGTTCGTGGCCGGATTCACCTATCAGGATGATATTTTTGATTTGGGGAGCTTGTAGAATCTCGTAGATTTCTGGGAGGTCTTCGTTGTTGGTTTTGTCGCGACCACCGATGATGATAGTTAGGTTGTTATCAGGGAAGGAATTGACTGCGACACGGGTAGAACTGGGATTGGTGGAAAAATTGTCGTCGTAGTATTTGACGTCGTCTAATTCACGAAGAAATTCAAGGCGGTGAGGTAGGCCTTTGAAATTTTCTAGACCAGTGATAATTTCGGTTTGGTAATTGGTTAAATATTCACCGGGTGATATATTCTTGTAGCTCGCAACAGCCGCAATAGCAGCGAGGGCATTATTTAAATTATGAGTTCCTGGGATGGTGATAGCATTTTTGATTTTTGATGGGATATCAAATGGATAGGGGATTTTTTGGGCTTTAGAAATTGCAGCAATTTTGGTAGTTTCGGGATTTTCAGAGTAGTAGATAAGATAATCATTGGGGGTTTGGTATTTTGTAATATTGGCTTTGGCGGCAAGGTAGTCGGTATAATCTTTGTGAATATTAAGATGGTCTGGTTCGAGGTGACCAAGAACGGCGATATGGGGGGATTTTTGAAGATCCCAGAGCTGAAAACTAGAGAGCTCATAAACTACGATAGAAGTGGCTTGTAATTGGTCTAAAATATCAATAGCGGGGGTGCCAATGTTACCAACGAGGTAGGCATCTTGATTCTCGGTGTCGAGGAGAGATTTGATGAAGGAACAGGTAGTGCCTTTGCCTTTGGTGGCGGTGACGCCAATGATGGGGCAGGGACAGTGGTCAAAAAAGTATTTAGTGATGCTGGATTCGTTGGGGAGATTAAGAGGCGGAACAGAGGGTGAGCGTATAATTATATCATAAGAAGAATAATCTCTCTGTTTAATTTCGTCATAGGTAAAATTCTCGAAGACGTCGATTTTAGGGTTATCAAAATGATTTTTGAAATAATTTTCGGCAGATTTACCCTCTTTGCCGTAGCCTAGTAATGCAATTTTCATGGTTCTATTATAGCACGTGCTTCTGCGGTCGAATGGGTTTCCATGAGTTTAGCGCGGAGATCTTTCGCGCCAGGGAAGTTGTTGACGTAAATCTTAAAGAAATGCTTTAGGGGTTCGTATGGTAAAAGTGTGCAACCTTCGCGATATTTCGGAAGCTTCGCAGCGTGATAATTTCCGATTATGTCACGCTGCTTCGCCCCTTCGGCGACAAAATCAGAGATTTTGTCTTTATGTTCCTCAATATTCGCGAAGGATGCATACTTCTCGTACAAATCCAGATGCATTTTTAAGAGCCCCATGAGCTCTTCGCGAGTTGCGACATGGTTGGTGAAACAGTAGGGATTAGCGAAAACGCCACGACCAATCATGAAGCCATCTACCTCTGGATATTTGGCGTGTAGCTCTAATGCGTGGGAACGATTTTTGATATCTCCGTTTATAATAAGTTTGGTTTGAGGTGAAATTTCATTACGAAGTTTGATGATTTCTGGAATTAATTCGTAGTGGGCGGGAACTTTACTCATTTCCTTTTTGGTGCGGAGATGAATGGTAAGGGCAGCAGGATGTTGTTCTAGGAGGGTACTGAGCCAAGTTTTGTATTCTGCAGAGTCAGACCAACCAAGACGAGTCTTAATGGAAACAGGTAAATTAGTGGATTTTACGGCATTTTTGAAACATTCTATGGCGAGCTCGGGGGTTTTGATCATGGCGGCTCCACCACCGGTTTTGTTGACGTGTTTGTCTGGACAACCAAAATTGAGGTCTACGCCAGAGAAGCCGAGCGATTCAAGCGTCTTGGCGCATTCCGAAAAATGTTCGGGGTTTTTGCCCCAGATTTGGGCAATAATCGGGCTATCTGTAGGGGCGATAGCTAAGCGCTCTAGTGCGTTAGCGCGCCCTTTTTCAGAGGCATAAGAAGAAACATTGGTAAATTCTGTAAAAAATAAATCTGGGCGGCCGGCGCGTGCGATGATTTGGCGGAACAAAATATCTGTCACGCCCTCCATGGGTGCAAGAACTAGGAATGGTTTTGGTAAATTATCCCAGATGTTCATGCTCCTAGATTAACATATTTATCTCTGTTCAGCAAGGACGAAGGGGTAGACTGATTGACAAATTGCAAAAAGTGTGTTATTATTGAAGTTGATTCTTCAATCAAATGGAGGTGTAGACTTGGAGAATTTTATTAAAATTGAGGTATCTTGGGTAAAAAAAATGTTTCGCGGAAATTACTTCGCATATGCGGATGTGATTCGCGAAGGGAACCTCTTAGGATATCCTAAGTTCGGGCTAAACAAGATTCCTGTAAAAATTGATAAAATTTTTACAAAGGAGGATTCAATCAATAAACTCGAAGTTCCTGCTATTATAGTTGCTTATACTAGGGCAAATCTAAATATCATTAGAGAAATAGTAGGAACCCTCGAAAATGCCGCTATAATATGCGGTGAAATCGACTCCTTTAATGAGGGAGCCGAAATGATGGAAAAGCTTCAGGAGGTGTTACATAGCTACTCTTAATGAGTAGCTTTTTTGTGGAATTGTCGGTGGTTGCCTCTAATTTGTGCTATAATTAAGTTGCTCATGCTATACTTCGGTCACTGGCGATGAGAAAAGTTTAAGGTATTGGGTATCGTCATTTATGCCCTTTACTATGAGCCAATAAACACAAGGCTCACATAGATGACTCTATAAATTTAATTTAAGGAGTCTTTTATGAAAAACTTTAATAATAACAACAAAGAGCGTGTCGAGGTAATGGCACTTTTCGGTTACGAGATGACGCCCTGTCAGCCACTTTCTTTTAGGCGACAAGGGGAGAGCGAAACCGAGGTAACGGAATTACTCCGGACCCAGATTAAATTTGTGGGCGGGGTGGCGTTACATATCTTCGATGTGCTCGTTGGTCGGGAAAGAGTGTGCTTGGAGTTCAACTCAAGCAATCTTGCCTGGCATATCACACAATAGAGAAGCCCCGCAAGGGGCTTTTCTATTGTGCTTGATGACAGTTAGAAGATAAAGTAATAATGAGTAATTCTTCGATTACGGTTGGGAAATTTGCTTTGTGATATAATTTTGATATGCAAGAGATTCAGAAACGATTGAAAGAGCTGGAAGAGGATTTTTTGAAGGTTTATCAGAAACTAGAGATTTCTGATAAGGTTTTGAAACTTTCTGAGTTAGAAAAAGAGGTGGCGGAGCCGGATATTTGGAAAGATGTAGAGCGGGCGACAGTTAAGAATCAAGAATTGGCGAAATTGCAAGATGAAACACAGCCATGGGAATTACTTAGGACCCAAATTGATGATTTGGGGGAATTGCTTGAAATTTCAGATGAAGACTTAAAAGATGAAATTACGGGACAGATTGAAGGAATGGAAAATCAATTTGTGAAACTTAAGAAAGCTTTGAGGTTTCAGGGGCCATATGACAATAAAGATGCGATTGTGAGGATTACTTCTGGTGCTGGCGGCATAGAGGCGATGGATTGGGCGGGGATGTTAGAACGAATGTATCTAAGATTTTTTGAAAAAAAGGGCTGGAAGGCGACTTGTTTAGAGCGAGTAGCGGGTGAGGAAGCCGGTATAAAAACCGCAGTTTATGAGGTGAGTGGTACGAATGTTTATGGGTTTTTGAAGTCTGAACATGGGGTGCATAGATTGGTGCGTTTGTCGCCTTTTAATGCACAGAATCTTAGGCAAACTTCGTTTGCATTGGTGGAGATTTTACCGGTAATTAAGGCAGATACAGAGGTGCAAATAGATGATAAGGATTTACGTATAGATGTTTATCACTCTGGTGGGCACGGTGGGCAATCGGTGAACACAACTAATTCGGCAGTGCGGATTACACACCTTCCAACTAATACTGTAGTGGCGATTCAGAATGAGCGGTCGCAGTTGCAAAATAAGGAGAAGGCAATGGAGATTTTGAGAGGTAAATTGGTGCAGATGCAATTA
>CAYXTS010000014.1:0-15784 GCA_964468665.1 uncultured Candidatus Saccharibacteria bacterium | reverse complement strand
TCTCGAAACCTCATACGAAAAATCCACATGCCCCGGCGTATCAATCAAATTCAAAATGTAGCCCTTCCACCGCATCGTCACTGGAGCAAGTTTAATCGTAATACCCTTTTCCCGTTCCAGCTCCATTGAATCCAGAAGTTGCGATTTCATCTCGCGCTTTTCCACCGTCCCAGTTAGCTCCATCATTCTATCCGCAATCGTAGACTTCCCGTGATCAATATGCGCAATAATGCAAAAATTCCGTATCTTATCCATATAATAATTATTTTACACCAATCATCGACAGACTCAATTTCCCATGGTCAATCGCCACTAGTCGTACTTTCACCTTGTCGCCAACTTTCAAAACCTCATCCACCGACTTCAGTCTCTTCCCTTCACGAATTTGCGAAATATGTAACATTCCATCAATTCCAGGCATAATATTTACAAATGCACCAAAATCTTTTATCGCAACCACAGTGCCTTCATAAATCTTCCCCACTTCCGGCTCCTCCACCAAGGACTTCACCCAATCAAGCGCCTTCTTTATCTTCTCCGGATCGTTCCCCGAAATCGTCACCAAACCTGAATCCTCAATATCCACCTCAGCCCCAGTCTCCGTCGTAATTTTATTAATCATCTCGCCGCCCTTACCAATAATCGCACCTATCTTATCTGGATTTACCATCAACTTCTCAATCTGTGGCGCATATTTTGAAATTTCTGCACGTGGCTTATCAATCACTTCCATAATATGCTTTAGGATAAACATTCTCCCATCATGCGACTGTTTAATCGCCTTCTCCAGAATCTCTACCGGAAGCCCGTGTACTTTCATATCCATCTGAAGCGCCGTCACACCTTCGGTGGTCCCCGTCACCTTAAAATCCATATCACCAGCAAAATCTTCCGCATCCATCAAATCCGTTAACACATAAGCCTTATCAATATCATCCGCCGTAATTTCCTGACCTTTTGGCACATCCACCATCAGCCCCATCGCTACACCTGATACTGGCCTAGAAATCGGCACACCAGCATCCATCAGAGCCATACAGCTCGAACAAGTCGCCGCCATCGAAGTGGAACCATTCTGCGACATAATTTCAGTTACTGAACGGATTGCATACGGAAAATCCTCTTCAGACGGCAACACAGGAATAAGTGCTCTTTCTGCCAAATAACCATGCCCAATCTCACGCCTACCAGGAGAACCAATCCTCCCTGGCTCTCCCACCGTATAAGACGGAGCATTGTAATGATGCATGTAGCGCCTCTTACCATCCGTCACCTCCATCGTATCTACATCTTGTGAATATGACAAAGGTGCCAATGTCACAATGTTCATCGCTTGTGTCACACCACGAGTAAATAGTGACGACCCATGTGTTCTTGGCAAAATCCCCACTTGGCTTGACAAAGGTCTCACCTCATCAAGCTTCCGTCCATCCGGTCTCACGCCTTCCTCTACAATCCCTCTTCTCACTTCCTTAAATACCGCAAGTTCAAACGCCTGGTCATATACATCACGCAAATTCTCATCGTACCAAGCCACTTTTTCATTATCGGTCTCACCCTCACCATGAGATAACGCAAATTCATCATGCATTGCATATTTTATATCATCAAGCATTTGCGCTCGTTCCATTACATTACCACGAACTTTTGAACCAAATTTGCCATCCGTCCATTTTGCCACTTCCTCAATGATTTCTTCACTTGGTAACACCAATTCGTATTCTTTTGGTATAGCAGCAACTTGCTTAGACAGCTCTCTTTGCAAATCCAAAACCGGTTGCACGTTTTTCACCGCCCAATGCATTGCCTCAATAATAGTATCTTCTGGTACCTCTTTCATACCAGCTTCTACCATCATCACCCTACCATCTTTACAAGCCACCACGAGATCCATCGGCGATTGCTCTCTCTCCTCAGCCGACAAAAATCCTCTAAATTCACCACCAATTCTACCAATTCTGATCCCAGCTACTGGCCCATCAAATGGCACCCCAGCATTCATCAAAGCCGACGACGCCGCAATCATTGCTACACAATCAGGCCGGAAGCTTGGGTCCATCGATAACACTGTACAAACCACCTGTATCTCCTGCCTATACCCTTTTGGAAATAGTGGTCGAATCGGCCGATCAATCAGCCGCCCCACTAATACCGCTTCATCGGCTGGCTTCCCCTCTCTCTTAATAAACCGCGACCCAGAAATCTTCCCTGCAGCATACCATTTTTCTTCATAATCAATCGATAGTGGGAAAAAATCCTGCACTACTGGCTTCGTCCCCACAACCACCGACCCCAGTACCACTGTATCCCCATAAGTCACCAGCACCGAAGAAGTAGTCCGAAAACCCACCCTATTCACTTCTAGGGTCAACTCCCGCCCCAACCACTCAGTAGAAACCCGCACCGTTTTCTTACCATTAGGGTTTATAATGTCCATAAAAATATTCCTTTCTCGGGAAAACTTCAGGTATAAGCCCCATCTTATATCTGCCGTCTTCCCAATTATTAATTTACAGTTTAATTATATAACAAACTGACAAATTTCACAATCTGTTATATAATCATATTATTCCGTCAAAGGAGGTGAATTAAGTGATAGATGGCATCAAATGGGAGGAGTTTAATAAACATTTTGGGGCAAACGTCCTGACGGTGCACTTTAAAAAAGATGATGAGAAAGTTCTTGACTTTCTAGACATTGCTAGGGAAAAGGACTATGAAGTTGAAACGCATCAGAGTGTTGGCCGCGAAGGCCTCACCATATTCGTTAAAAACATTCAAAACGAAGATGCGTTAGACATCATATGCAACATAAAATAATTTAATCATCATCAAACCCCCGCTATAAAATATAGCGGGGGTTTATCATGACTGACAAAGTAATTTTATTTCCTAAGACCGAGTTTCTTCACAGTTTTCTTGTATAGCTCAAAATCGGTCTCTTCTAGGTATTTTAGAAGCTTTTTCCGCTTCCCGACCATTTGCATTAAACCTCTTTTGGCCATAAAGTCATGTTTATTCTTCTTGACGTGCTCGGTCACTTCTTTAATCCGTTCCGTCAGAATAGAAACTTGTACTTCAGGAGAACCAACATCCGCCTTGTTACGGGCAACTTTGGCAATAGCCTTGTCTTTATTCTCTTTTGTTATCATAGAGGCGATTATATCACACCTCTCCCCTAAAGTCAATGAGTTTACTTCCTATGATACCCATATTTCGGATACCATCCGCCACCTTATTATTTTTTCTCAAGCATTTTATAAGTGCAAGCTGCCAATGCCCCGCCTAGAAGCGGCCCCGCAACAAACACCCATACCGCGCTCATTGCCACACCATTACCGCCAAAAGCCGCAACGATTGCTGGTCCTAACGACCTCGCTGGATTTACGCTCGTACCAGTCAAACCAATCCCCAAAATATGTACCGCCACAAGCGACAAGGCAATCACGAGTCCTGCCACAGCACCATGCTTAAATTTTTCGGATGTTACTCCAAGTATTGATATCACAAATATAAAAGTTAATAAAATCTCTACGATTAACCCAATCCACATATTACCATTTACTCCAGCTAGCCCATTTGCACCATACGCTCCAGTCATGTCCACTATTCCCGCACCATTAAATATAAGAGCCAATAGTCCTGCCCCCACTAAAGCACCAAGTACTTGAAACACCACATAACCACAGAAATCTCTTCCCGAAATTCTTTTTGACAAAAGCATCCCCAAAGAAACCGCTGGGTTAATATGACAACCCGATATGTTCCCAATCGAATAAGCCATTGTAAGTAATGCCAACCCAAAAGCAAATGCGGTCAAAATATAACCACTCCCAGCCGCCGGATCGCATCCAACTGCCATCGCAGTACCGCACCCAATCAGCACCAACACACAAGTACCGATAAATTCGGCAAAATATTTTTTCATATTTTTCCTCCGTTTAACTAGTTTTAGTATACCACACACCGAAATATTGCCATAATCAAATGTTATAATAAATCCATGGAAGACCAAATTATTCTCATTGATAAGCCCGCTAACATTTCTAGCTTCGGCGTAGTCGCAAAAGTCCGTGGATACCTAAAAGCAAAATACGGCCACAAAATTAAGGTTGGTCATACCGGCACCCTAGACCCATTCGCCACAGGATTATTAATTCTTTTGACTGGCAAAATGACCAAAAAATCTTCTGACTTTCTTAAACTCGACAAAGTCTACGAAGCCACCATGAAGCTCGGGTTCACTTCTACCACCGGCGACCCCGAAGGCGAGATTACAAAGTGTAATCAAAGTATAAAATCCACTAAAACCGAAGAACATAAAGGCAAAATCTGCCAAAGGCAGATTCTTGCCGCCGAAGAGGCGAAGCAATGTGATAAAATCTCTGATTTATCACATTGCGAAGCTTCCGAGTTTAGTGGATTTTATACTTTAAACAAAGTTGAATGCACCCTTCAAACGTTCATCGGCAAAATTACCCAAGTTCCGCCTCGTTTCAGCGCTATCAAAATTAACGGCGAGCGTGCCTATAAGCTAGCAAGAAAAGGAGCCGATTTCAAAATCCCCTCTAGACAAGTTGAAATCTATTCAATAGACATCTTAGATTATCATTACCCTTATCTCAAAATTCGTTGTCACGTTAGTAGTGGCACCTACATTCGCACCCTTGCCGAGGATATTGGCAACAAACTCGGCACCTGCGCCTATCTCACCTCACTAAGAAGATTGTCTATTCATAATTACAAAGTTGAAAATGCCAAACCCTTAGATTTTTTTACAAAAGAAGAACCTACGTAATATGATATAATTTAATTATGCTAATTACTTCCAGCCGCCTCATCGGCTCTCCAATATTAAGCGTACAAACCAGCAATACTATTGGACAAATTTCTGAACTTTTCGTCGACCCAGACAATCTCAAAATAATTGCCTTCCGCGTAGAAGGACCCCTAGTTTCAGCAAACGAAAATATCCTTGCTGCCTCCAGTATCCGCGAATATTCCAGTTATGGATTAATTATTGATGACATCGATGAACTCATCTCCCCAGACGACGTCATCAAAATCAAAAAAATCCTCGATCTCAATTTCAAGCTTCCAGGTCTTAAAGTCGAAACCAAAAAAGGTTCCAAACTAGGCAAAGTAATCGATTATACTATCACGGATAATGATTTCATAGTCCAACAAATCATAGTCAAACGTCCCGTCATCAAAAGCCTTATCGACCCAGAGCTAACCATCCATCGCAAAGAAATCGTCGAAATCACCGACTACAAAATCATCGTAAAAGACGAAGAAAAAACCATCAAAGAAAAAGCCGCCAAAGAAGATTTTGTCCCCAACTTCGTTAATCCTTTTCGTAAATCCGAACAAGGTTTCTCTCCAGCCGAAACCGACGAAAATGACTAGCCCCCATTCACTACGCTCTTCGCCAAATCATACTGAAACCCCTGACGACATAAATACGCTATTAATTTTTCATCATCGTACTTATTTCTCTTTTTTGCAACAATCTTCATTATTTCTTCCTCGTCATTTCTCTTGCTTAGAACTTCATCAATAATCTCAGCCGAAATTCCTTTCTCCTTTAGCTCCATTTTTAATCTTTTCTGAGAAATTCCTTTCTTCACCATCCGATTTTCCACATACCACTCCGCAAACTTCTCATCATTTAAATAACCTTTCTTAGAAAAACAAGCAATGATATCATCAGAAAATTCCGAATTAGACATTTTAAGCTTTCTAGCAATGTATTCTTTCAATTCCTTTTCAGATCTTGGCTTAGTCAAAACCCACTCAAGAGCCCTCTGGTACAACTTTCCAAAGTCCGAAGCTTTTTTATATTCTACTAATTCTTCTGGTGTTATCTCTTTTCCAATTTTTAATTTCAAATCTACTACCTGAGTCACCCCTAACGAAAAAACATATTTACCATTCAAAAACACATTCACCCGATTCGGGTTTTTGACCCCCTGCTTTAAATCAGTAATCGTTAATTCCCCACCAGAAACCCCCGCGTCATCCGACGCTATATCCCCAATTGTATCACGTTTATGCTTTTTTGTCAAGAGAGAATCCGGAATCTCGTCGCTTAACTTATAAATATCCATGCAATTTCAACCAATTATCTATTGTCATAAAAGTAAACCTATCTTCCCTCAAAGGCTTCTTTGCATATTTAGCCCGAAACTCCGCCATTTCAGTATATGGCACCCACTTCACCTCCGAAACTTCCTCATCATTAAACCTAAAACTCTCTTCCCGACCCGTCCAATCCACTGCATAAACCCAAGCAAACCGATTCCGATTGAAAGGCGCTTCAATCATAAATTGCAAATCATCTGCACTAATCTCTGCCCCAATTTCTTCATGCGCTTCTCGTACTGCTGCCTCCACCAAACTCTCACCAAGATTCACATGACCACCCGCCGAAATATCATAATCTCCCGGATATCTATCCACTTTTTCCGAACGTTTCTGCCATAAAAATTCCAACTCTCCCGCATCATTCACACGATACAAAAACACAATTGCAATCCCCACAATCTCTCCTGCTCCTGTCAATTCCGGATTGCCAAGTGCCGAATCCCACCCCTTTCCAGGAATCGGTTCACCATTCGGGGAATATACTTGCCACAGCTCGTCTTTATGCATCTACTGCCTTTTCACGAACCTTTGTTTCTATTTCTTCCATTAATTCTGGTTTTTCACGGAACAATTTTTTCACAGCTTCACGCCCTTGCCCTAACGTTTCACCATTGTATTTTATAAAAGCTCCTGCTTTATCCAGCACACCATATTGCACACCCAAATCTAGCACATCGCCAGCCTTTGATATTCCCTCATTATACATAATGTCAAACTCCGCCGTACGAAATGGCGCTGCGATTTTATTCTTCACTACTTTAATCTTTGTACGGTTCCCAGCAATATTATCGCCATCTTTTATCTGTCCAATTCGCCGTATATCTACTCGCACCGACGCATAAAACTTGAGTGCATTACCACCAGTCGTAGTTTCCGGATTCCCAAACATTACCCCAATCTTCATCCGAATCTGATTAATAAATATCACTGTTGCACGTGATTTAGAAATAATCCCAGTTAGCTTCCTCATTGCCTGCGACATTAGTCTTGCCTGCAACCCCATCTGCGCATCGCCCATATCACCATCAATTTCTGCCTGTGGCACAAGTGCCGCTACCGAATCCACCACAATGAGGTCTACCGCATTCGACCGCACCAAAGTCTCACAAATTTCAAGAGCCTGCTCACCATTATCCGGCTGCGAAATCAATAAATTCGCCGTATCCACACCAATCTTTTTAGCATACGCTGGATCCAAAGCATGCTCCGCATCAATGAATGCCGCCTGTCCACCTTGCTTCTGAATCTCCGCAATCGCATGTAACGCAAGAGTTGTTTTACCGGACGACTCTGGACCATAAATCTCGATAATTCTGCCTTTCGGCCATCCCCCACCAAGTGCCAAATCAAGTGACAAAGACCCAGACGGAAGTAGCTCCACATCCATTTTCGGAGTTTCACCCAGTTTCATGATTGAGCCATCACCAAACTGCTTAGTAATTTGCGCAATCGCAAGCTTCAAAGCCTCGCTTTTTCCATCTGCTTGTTTGTCATTTTTCTTTTCTTCCACCGCGTCTTTTTTTGCCATAATAGTATTACCTTTCTTTTCATATTATATATTATTATTTTAACTTCACCAACCCTATTTCTGCGCCCCTTGTATCACACTTATAAACAATAATCAACACCCTTATTCCGCCTAGGCTTATTATTTCCTCCTCTCCGTGATATAATTATAAACATGAAAATCAGCGAAAACGTCTTAATTTCCAATCTCACCACTATGCGCCTCGGTGGTCCCGCACGCTATGTCTTAGAAGTAGAAACCCCCGAAGATGTTTCTGACGCCTATGGTTTCGCCGCCCAATACAATCTTCCTACTTTTGTTCTTGGCTATGGCGCCAACACCATCGGCCACGACGAAGGTTTTAACGGTGTCATCATTATCAACCGCATACGCGGCATCATTGAATTTTCAACGCCAGAGCGGGTGGCGCCCGTGGGAGAGCTCCCACGGAACTCGCAGGAGCCAGAGGCTCCGAGAGGACGCCGCGGGAAGGAAAACGGGCGACAGGACCCGCTCTGTCAACTAAAAATCATGGGCGGCGAATACTGGGATGACGTCGTTGCGTATGCTTGCGAGCGTGGTCTCACTGGTATCGAAGCCCTCAGCAAAATCCCTGGCCTTGCCGGAGCTGCCCCCGTCCAAAACATTGGTGCTTACGGTCAAGAAGTTGCTGATACTTTAATAGAAATCGAAGTTTATGATTCTACCACTAACACCTTCAAAATCCTCAATAAATCCGATCTCAACTTTTCTTACCGCAAAAGTATCTTGAACACCACCGAAAAATCTCGTTATTTTGTTATCTCAATCACTCTCGAACTAAAACCAGGTCAGATGCCTCGTCCATTCTATAATTCTATCGAACGCTACATCTCCGAACATAACATCACCGATTTTAGTCCTCAAGGCATCCGCAACATCGTTAGTGCCATCCGCACCGACAAACTCCCAGACCCCACAGAAAAAGCCAGTTCCGGTTCTTTCTTTAAAAACATCTACCTCTCCGAGGAAGCAGCCGAAATCGCCGAAAACAAAGGTTACCCCGTTCATCGTGGCAAAGACGGCAACAAAATCAACTCTGGATGGTTTATCGAACAATGTGGCCTATCTGGGCAACTTCTCCATGGCATGCGTGTAAGTGACAAAGCCTCCCTTGTTCTAATCAACGAATCCGCCCAATCTTATGCCGACCTCGCCGCTGCCCGCAGCGAAATCATCAACAAAGTCTACGACAAATTCGGCTATTGGCTCGAACAAGAACCAGAGGAAATCCAATAATGAAAATCTTAAACGGTAGAGAGTTGGCCAACTTTATTAAAGAACGCCAAGCAAATCAAGTCGCCAGCATGGCCAAAAAACCCACGCTTCTCATCATCCGCGATAGCGATAATCCCGTCATCCTAAAATACGTCAACCTCAAAATTAAATACGGTGAAGATATCGGAGTAAAAGTCATTGATTTTCATGCCGAAAATTCCACCGCAATCGCCACCAAAATCAAATCCGCCAATCAAGACGACAATATTTCTGGCATCATCATCCAGCTACCAATTCTAGAAAAGGATAAAACCGATACACTCTGCAATCTCATCGCACCAGAAAAGGATGTCGATGGCCTCGGCACACACGCCAAGTTTGATTCAGCTACCGCTACCGCCATCAATTGGCTTCTCGCTGGATACGACATCAAATTGAACAACCAAAAAATCGCTATCGTTGGACGCGGCAAGCTCGTTGGTGCCCCACTTTATAAGATGTTTACAGATTCTAAATATGATGTCGATTTATTCCATCACAGTTCAGACTTGACAAAGCTTAACCAGTATGATATAATCATCACTGCAACCGGCGTCCCCGGCCTGATTTCTGATTCTATGGTCAAACCTGGCGCCGTCCTTATAGATGCTGGTACCGCCAGCGAAGACGGTATCCTAAAAGGCGACGCTTCAAACGAAGTTCACCAAAGAACCAATCTCACCGCCATCACCCCCACCACAGGAGGAGTAGGTCCACTAACCATAGCTTGTCTTTTTGATCACGTCATCAACACAGCAAAAGTGCCGAACATTCATCGTTCGGCACTTTAAATAAAGTCCGAGTAATTGACTCACCACGACTCATGTCGTGTGAATAGTAATCCGGCAGTCGCCGCTGCAACAACCAAAACTACGGCACTACCAGCTACTATCCAAATAGCCTTTTTACTCACAATATCACCCCCTTCGCATTAGATTTTCAATCTTGCATCTTAGCCCCCTGTAGGAAAGGGCTATATAAATATATAATATCACTCTTTCAAGATTTAGTCAAATCACCCTCTTTATCTTGTTATGTTACTGAATTTTTGAACTACAAAAAACGGACCATTCCCCCAAATAGCCCGTTTTTTCGTGAAGCGGCCCCCACCCCTTCTACATTAACTTTTTGCGGCTAGCAATATAGTAACCAAGTGCGGTCACCACCGAACCAGCACCAACAGCACCAGTCACAATCGTACCAGCACCAGTATCAACAATCGTAGTTGGAGTTTCTACTGGAGTATCGGTATAAGTTGGAGTAGGTGTAGGAGTTGGCTCTGGTGTAGGTGTAGGAGTAGGAGTTGGCTCTGGCGTAGGTGTAGGAGTTGGCTCGTCTCCGCAAGTCTTCTCTACATAAACCTGAGCTGAATCCTGCACTGCAAAGCCATTCGCAGACGCCTTTGCCCAGTTGATTAAACGATTAGTCTTATTACATACCAAATCCTCATCAACAATTTCTGCAGTAAAATATAGGTAAGCATCACCCTTCTCAGTGTAATTACCAACATTTACTGCATCCACAGTAGGATCCTTATATGCTAAACCATCAGGATGGCTAGCATTTTTCAATATAGCAGAATTTGCAACATACCTCATATTCGAAGGCAAAGAGTCACGAATCATGACATCATTTACCGTAGAGGCGTTCAAATTCTTATAATGAATCCTAAATTCAACCTTGTCACCAACTTTAGCGTCAACTGACTCAGCAAATTTATCAGAAGAACCAGCCTTGCGAACCATCTTCTCGATTGAGCTAGATTCAAAAACCGGTTTCACTTCAATCGTATAATAAGAAGCATAGCCATAACAACCAGGAACTTTACCATCCTCGTTAGCCTTGTAGCTTGCTTTTATGCCATTACTAGACACAATTGCGTCGCTAATAGTTTTACCACCACCAGCGCCATAATTGTTGTTTTCAATCAATGCTGAACCTTCGATATAATCGAGGTAGAATGCTCGTCCATCTGCACTCTTGAAATCAACATAATCCCAGTAAGAACTAATTGCTGTTCCTGGAGCGTCGATATAACCATTAATCCTTGGGGTTGCAGAAACCACCTGTGGAAGTTGGAAAGAAACTTTCACATTCTCCGCAGTTGCACTTTCACCCTTAGGGTTGTTATTGTGAACATAAAGACGTACGACATAGGTCTTGCCCTCTTCCACAATAATCTGGTTACCATCCCAAACATTATTTTTACCATTATTGCCAGTTGAAGCATCACGTGCCCCAACGAAATTTCTTTCGTCGGTAAGTGGCATAATCACACCAGCCTCTTGGTTTTTAGCTGATAAGTTTTCGTTAGAATCAACGATTGAGTTGAACACAATATTGTCTCCAAGCTCACCATTGTTGATTTGAGCAATCGTATAAGTCTTACGATTTTCTCCCGCATTACCCCAAGCACTAACGACTGCTGGAGTAATCGCCGCAGCAGTCAAAGCCACCGCCGCAGAAATACTAAATATAGTTTTGTAAACTTTACTCATATTATTCCTTTCTTAAATTAAATACATAAAGTTGTGTTTGCTAGCCGAATTGTTAATTTTCGTCCTCACAACCAAATCATCTCAGTCTCAAACTTTCTAATCTTGGGTGAAGCCCGGCGACGATTAAGTCACCGGACTTTTTTAATGTACTTGGGTGTCCTCCCACGGGCCTCACCCTTTTTTTGCTATCTATCTTAATCCTCGGGAGTAAATTCTCCATCTCCCGAGGAAGCTGTAGGCGCTTCCGCCTCATTTACCGGTCCACGATCTGTGACCGGATCTGGTTCGTAACTCATTTTTTCTTCATGAGTTACAATTTGTTCCTTCTTCTCCTCCTGTTTGTGCTCAGGCACTACAGGTGGAGTCTCCGGAACTACCGTTGCCGGATCAGAGTGACCATGGTTATTATCACTCTCTGTTCCGGTCGGCTTCTCCGTCCGTGGGTCCTCCTTCTGGACTTCACCGGCACCATCGGTGGCTTTGTTGTCGCCACCACCCTTTTGGGCGTTCCCGTTGTTCACGGGATCGTCCGCCGGATTTTTAGCCGGCTTCTTGGGCGTCGGTTCTGGCGTTGGTGTCGGTTCCGGTGACGGTGTCGGCGTCGGTTCAGGTGTCGGAGTAGGTGTTTTAGGTGTTGTCGACTCAGATTTCTTCTCCGGCACCACCTTAGGTGTCGTCGGAGTATCTTTACCATAGAACTCCGGCCGCTTGTCATGGATGTTAAATCCAATCACAAACAGACCATCAGTCTTCTTCTGGTTGTTGGTCGAAGAACCATCGTCTCCAGTTCCATTTCCGGCCCCCTCATCTTTCCCAACATACGAAAAAACTAAAGCATCCTTTGTATATTGGTAAAGAGCCTTAATTCCCTCCCTCTCATTGTTTTCTGCTGATGCATTGAGACACCAGTTTTCAATGGTCGGTCGGGCTTGTACACCCTGGCACACCAAGCGCTCCAGCCAAGTACAAAGTGTCGCCGCATAGCAACGATACCCATTACTGACATAGAACACTTTGTTTTCACTCTCCAGCCAATGAGATAAGCCATAATCCCCCTCCTCATCAACTGTCTCGTTCTCTTTCACCATCTCTTCCATCCAAGGATTGAAAGACCCAATCGTTTGATCTCCGATCTTTTTATCCTTAATGGCATTGACCACCGTCAAACCATACACAGGATTTCGGAGAATTTCTTCCTCCAGCTCGGAGAGTCTCTCAGTATCATCCGTCGCGCTAAACCCAAAGGTCAGCGCATCGGAGAAACCAGTCTGGCTTGTCCGAGCTCTATCGTTGGTAGAAAGGCTAGAGTCAAGCAACTCCTTGCTAACAGCCTCATATTTTTGGACCGTCAACTCCTCGAGCTGCTCGGGAGTAACCTTCTCTACCGTGAGGTTGTTGATTGCTTCTCTTATTGAAGCATCTTCCTCTACCGTAGAATTTTCAACAGCAGCATTCCCTACTTCTGTCTCGCCATCATTATCACTAGCTTCTTCAATCTGCCTATTTGGAGCCCACCATTCCTCTGGTAAGTGAACTTGTTTAGCTACTGCTACAAGAGTAGCCAACACTGCCAGAATAACGAGGAGATATGCCACAAGAGCACCAAGACCATAAAGTCTTTGATGTCTCTCAGACACATCTCTATAATTGCTCCTTTTAGAGCAAAGCACAGCTATAGGAATCAGCAGCGCCAAAGCCACAATTGCTCTAAAAATTACCATTGCCGATTCCATATAAATTACGATTTTACCCGTAATCCATAAAAGGACCCCGAGCAGTATCACCGATATCAGGACATGGACTAGCCATTCAATCCAATTAGTCAACGCTGTGCAACGACGAAGATGAAGAATGAGCGAAACAAGCACTATGATTGCCGAAACATTCAGAGTCCATAACCGTCCTCCTCCAAGACTGGCAAACAGTATTGCTGCTGTCAGAAATACCCACCCAAAAAAGGCATTTCTTATAATACCACCATCATCATCAATATTGTCACGGTTCCGCCAAAGCATTAAATGCTTAGCGGCAATTGCCTCGCCACGTTCTCTGTGGGTGATTGTATATAAAACCATATACCCATAAGAGAAAATGGCACCAACAACCAAAGCAATAATGATCCATTTGATCATTATTATCAACTCCTTTCATAAAATAGATAAATATAGACAGGTATAGATAGATAGCATCCAGATTTATTTGAAATCTGGGATGATTTGGTTGTTAATGGTCTTCGTCGTTTATTATTAACTCCCAAAACTCAGACTAGTTCAATTGTATCACACTTTAGCTTTTTTGTCAATATAAATATCCCTTATTTGCGCTTATGTCTAATATATGGAAAAGGCCGCCAGTCATACGACCGGCGGCCTTTCCGTTGGTTAGTATTTTTTTCCGAGCATCTCGGCAAGAACCGAAAGAGCAAAACCGACTGTCTTGCCTTCGCAGTCCCTACCAGACAACTCGGAGGCCTCATTTCTCAACATCTCATCTTTTTCTTTTTTACTTAGAGAGTTGTACTCATCGAGAGTAATACCCTCTGCGTAATCAGAAAAGATAATTGTCTCAATCTGAGAACGAGTTATCTTCTCCTCTACCTCAGGATGCAGAGAAGACTCTATCGCCTTCATTACCGATGGGATCTTCATTCCATCTATTTCAACATCAGACAACCCATTGTCAAAACAACTCAATACATCCCTTGCATCACGGAGAAAATCACCACTATCTTTCCCGTGATAGTCCTTTTTCTGGTACACTTTCAGGGTTCTTATCGTATTTGTTTCACGGGGAGAGCACCTTTTTATAAACTCTCCCACAAGACAATGAAACCTGTCGGGGTAATTTCTCATCTTTCTCGTCACCGTCGCTACGGTTTCTTCCTCATTGGTATTTTTCCAATTTATAGCCATGCCTTATGGCCTCCTTTCAAAAATAAATAAAGAATACTAACCAACAAGAATAAGGAATGCTCCTACTAATCCAACGGAAAATTAAAGAACACACCCTATCTACCCAAAATATACCACAACAAACTATATTTGTCAATACTAATAAAACATTTTCTCACACAACTACAATCGTTCTAACAAAAATACCATTCAACAAATCCAACCACTCAATATTATATCCCCTATAAAATACCCCCTTCTTGCATTTTTTACCATAACCCTATAAAATAAAACCAGTTATGTCTAATACGCTAGCCAATAACCCTCAAACCACCCGCACTCGTAGCCCAAAAAACGATTGGCGGAAGCAAATTTTTGATATTATCGAACCATTATCCAAAAAACACAAAGCTAGCAAACTGTATGACCGAGCAATGGTTATTATTACCCTAATCAGTTTCGTACCACTAATGTTTCACGAAGAAAACCTCTGGCCCCTATCACTTATCAACGTCATCTGTGCAATCATTTTTATCATAGACTACATCTGTAGATTCATTACGGCAGATTATCTTTTTGGCGACCACTCCATCAAAAGTTTCATCAAATACCCATTCTCTATTCTGGCCATCATGGATCTCATTGTCATTCTTTCACTTATCACTGGCGCGAGCAGCAGCCTTAGATTACTCCGCATTGCAAGACTGCTCCATGTTGTCAGAATCTTCCAACACTCTAGAAGTCTTCAACTTATCACCATCGTTCTAAAACGTGCCAAAAGACCACTCCTATTCGTAGTCGCATTAGCATCCATCTATATTTTTATAGTTGCAACCATCATGTTTAACGAAGAAACTAATCTCTTTCCAAACTTTCTAGATGCCTTATATTGGGCTATCATATCACTATCTACAATCGGATTTGGAGATATCGTTCCTACCACAGAAATCGGTCGTGCCATTACCGCCGTCTCAGCACTTGTTGGCATAGCAGTTTTCGCCTTACCAACCAGCGTTATTACTGCGGAATATGTAGCTGTCGTCAACGAATATCGCGAAGGCAAAATCGACGGCAAACACCACCCAAGACGCTTCGAAATGGAAGAAACCGAACTCATTATCGACGCCATGGACGATACCGAAAAGAACAAAAAATAACCGCAATTGGTTATTTTTTCATTCTTATGGTGCGGGTGAGGGTAGAAATCTCCCCTGGCCCCACTCCAAAGAATAAAAAAATAAGAGTAAACTCTTATTTTTTCATTCTTATGGTGCGGGTGAGGGTAGTCGAAACCCTATCTCAAGTTTGGAAAACTTGCATACTAACCGCTGTACTACACCCGCATAGCTTTTTAATGGGGTGGGATATCGGGATCGAACCGACGACCTTCTGGACCACAATCCTTTGCCCTATTTATCTCACCACAAATCGTCTTGTGGGGTAGG
>CAYXTS010000013.1:0-16666 GCA_964468665.1 uncultured Candidatus Saccharibacteria bacterium | reverse complement strand
ATGTTGAAGGGTATGAAAAAGGCCGATATTGCATATTGTAGATTAAGTCGTAATTTGGATGATGTTTATCAATGTGATATTGCAAAAACAGATTTCGTGGCTCAGGATATTGAAGAAGCTATGCACAAGTTATTGTACGAAATGGGGAGTTATGCGTTTTGCTGCTATGCATATAGAAATAAATTGATAGAGGATTGTAAACTTACTTTTGATGAAAAGACAAAATTTGGCGAGGATAGGGAATTCAATTGGAAGTACATTTGTAATTGTAGGAGTGCGTCATGGATTGATTTGCCGCTTTATGGATACAGATTAAATAATCAATCTGCCACCAAAAAACTTGTTACGTGGAGGAAGACTGACTTACTTATGGCTGTAAAAAGAATCGAAGACTATTTAGATAAACAAGGATGTAGTTTTTCGAAAGATTTTAAATCGTATATGTATGCACGGGCGGTGTGGGCGGTTGCGAAGACATTTGCACTAGGTGGAAATAAAGAATTGTTTGAAAGATTGAGAACAGAATATCCGGTTCGAAAATGTATGAAGAGGACGGCATTGGATAAAAATAAGCTTGTGGCGATTGCTTCTTGTTGTTATCTCATCAGTCCTTCTTTATTTTATATGATTGTGAGGGTAAAAAAATGATAGTATTAGTGATTTACTTATTCAGTATCTTTATTTTTGGTATTATAGTTGGCAACATCAAAGATGAACGTATTAAAAAGATATATTTGGCGGTAGTCTTTTTGTTCGCATTTTTCTATTCAGCTTTTCGTGCTTCGACTGTTGGAGCTGATACTGGGGAATATTTTCAAATATATAACAATGTTAACATCAATGGTTTAGCTGAATTGCCGCGGAATACGGAAATTGAAAAAGGTTTTATGTTTCTTTGTTTTTGTTTGAGTAGGATTACGGCTGATCCACAAGTTTTGATAATATTGATGAGCGCGGTTATAACGTATGCATTCTATTTTATAATTAGGAAATATTCAAAAAACTATATGATTTCATCTTTGATATTTGCGTCAATGATTTTTATGGCCACGATGAATATATCCAGACAATTCTTTGCTCTTGCATTTATTATATTTGCTATTTCGTTTGCATTGGATAAGAAACCGTTAAAAACTATTTTAATGATTGCAATTGCTGTATCTATGCATAATTCTGCTCTTGTTTTTCTGCCATTAATATTATTATCGTTCCCGAAAATTGAACTAAAACCGAAATCAACGGCTATAGTCTGCATCATATCAGCTTTGGCAATTCCGGCATATACGACATTGATTACATTTGCTACATCAATGTTCCCGCAATATAGTAGGTTTTTGTCAAGTACAAAATATTCTTCTGGAACGGGCATATCGGTTATTTTTATGGCATTTCTAGTTGTTACGATGTTACTTAATATATGGGTTGGCAGAAATGAAAATAAAGACAACAAAAACAACAACGTATACTACCTTTTTACGATTTTACTGGCTAGCTATATAGTAACATATGTTATTTCAACGAAAATGTTGATCGCCAATCGATTAATTTGTTATTTTCAAATTTCTTTATTAATAGTTGTGCCTGGAATAGTTGATAGGGTGACGCGATTAAAAGATAATAAGGTATTGGCTTTAATTACGATTGCTTTCTTTTGCGGATATTTTTTGAATTACGGGTGTAATTATTATAATAATAATCCGCATAGTGTTTTGCCGTATGCGATTTTTTGGGATGATGAGGGGTATGAACACTAAAAGACAACAAAAAAGACCATTAATAAGCGTTTTGATGAGCGTTTATAACGAAAGCAGAGAGGATGTTTTAAAGTCTGTTCAGTCGATTCTCGAGCAAACTTATGGCAATTTTGAGTTTATTATAGTCTGTGACAATCCCGACAGTATAAGTATACGTAAATTATTACGCGAGGTTGAAAAGATGGATGATCGAATAAAGATAGTTTGGAATAAGGATAATATCGGCCTTGCATTGTCATTGAATCGTGCATATGAAATATCAAAAGGGTCGATAATTGCGAGAATGGATGCTGATGATATATCGAGGAATAATCGTTTTGAAAAACAAGTTGAATTTTTGATTAGGGAGAAATGCGATCTTATATGGTCTTCATATTCGTTTATAGATGAGGATGGGGGTGAGATAGAAGGTTCTGTGAGATATTACACGAAAGATGAAATAATTAGAAATTTACCATATAAAAATATAGTTCATCATCCGACGGTTATGTTAACTAGGGATATGTTCGAAAAAGTTGGCGGATATAGAAATTTTCCTTGTTCTCAGGATTATGATTTATGGTTAAGAATGTTAGATGCGGGAGCTAAGATAGAAATGTTAAATGAGGTTTTATTGCAGTATAGGGTAAGACGTGATAGTGTTTCTTGTAGAAAAAGATACCAACAGTTGTGTACGTTAAATTATATACGAAGATTATATAGAGAGAGAAAAAAAGGTGGATTTGATTCGTATTCTGTTGAGAATTATAATAATTATATAAAAAAATGCGGAGTGGGCGACAAAAGGTGCGAGGAATCATTTAGAAATACTACTAAAGGTATCAAGGATGGAAAGATGAATGTAAAAAACGGCAAGATAATTACTGGCTTTATAATGATAGTTTATTCTGTTATAAAGTCAAAATATTACCGACAACAAATAAAATTATTTATATGTCAGAAGGTTAGAGGAATTTAAAATATGAACAAATTAAAGATGATTTTTAATATTATAAAACAACCGTTTAGAATTGTTATTTACTTCAACTCCAAAGGTATTCGTGTTTTGAGTGATAAAAAATATTTAGAGATGATTTATAAAAATAAGTTTGGAAAGAAACTTGATTTATCGAATCCAAGGCTATTTAATGAGAAATTGCAATGGCTTAAACTATATGACCGAAAAGAAATTTATACTGTTATGGTGGATAAATATGAAGTAAAAAAATATATTACTGACAGAATAAGTGACCAGTATATTATTCCGACGTTGGGTATTTATGACAAATTCGATGAAATCGATTTCGACGAGCTCCCTAATCAATTCGTTATTAAATGTACGCATGATTCTGGTGGTCTTGTGATTTGTAAGGATAAAACAAAATTAGATATTAAAGCTACAAAAAAAATAATAAATAAATGTTTGAGAAAAAATTTCTATTACCTTGGACGTGAATGGCCTTATAAAAACGTTAAGCCTCGTATAATTATAGAAAAGTATATGAAAAACAAGGAAGATGCGGAACTGAGGGATTATAAGTTTTTCTGTTTTAATGGAAAAATTGGAATAGTGCTCGTATGTACTAATCGGCAAAAGGATTTAGAAGAGACATGGTTGGACGAGGATTTTAATTTGATTGATTTGAGAGAAGGTGGACATAGGAATAGAAATGATTTGCTAAAACCAAGGTGTTTTAATAAAATGAAGAAAATAGCAAAAAAATTATCAGAAGGATTACCTCATATTAGGGTGGATTTATATGAAATTGGTGGTAAAGTGTATTTTGGCGAATTGACGCTTTATCCTGCTTCTGGTTTTGAGATGTTTGACGATAAAAAATGGGATAAAAAACTGGGTGACTTAATTGATTTGAGATTGGTAAAGAATGATGGATAAACCAAAGATAATGCATTACATATATGATATATGTACTGGTGGCGCTGAGACACTTGTTAAAAATTATATGCTTAATTTTAACAAAAGGAAGTTTGAAGTAGTGTTGTTGTGTATGAAACATAGACAAGGATCTCCTTACGAAAAGGAATTGCTGGAGAATAACATTCGGGTGATTTATGTAGAAGACTATCTTTTTTCTAGATATAGAAAAAACATTTTTGTACGTTTTGTGAATCATTATCTGCAGTATATGATTGTAAAGAAAATCATAAAACGTGAGAATCCGAATGTTTTGCATACCCATCTGGCTTTGAATGCTTTTGTAAGATTTGCTAAGCCCGGTCGTAGTACTGTTATTATACATACTGCTCACAATGAGCCTAGGAAACTTTGGACGAGTGAAAGAAGGGTGCGACGTAGAGATTTGAGGGCTGCAAAGTGGTTGGTAAAACATAGGGACATGAAGTTTATAGCTTTACACGAAGCAATGAGATTGGAAATAAATAAAATGTTTGGGGTATCTGATTCTATAGTGCTTAATAACGGGATTGAAGTAGCAAAGTTTAATGGTCTAGTTGGTGAAAGGTTATTACGTGACGAACTGTGTATTCCTCAAGAAGCTTTTGTGGTGGGACATGTTGGTAGGTTTTCGCCACAGAAGAACCACGTTTTCTTAGTGAATGTTTTTAATGAAATAAAAAAACATAAGGAAAATGCTTTTTTACTAATGGTCGGTGAAGGCCCAGATAGAGAGATAATTGAGAGGAAGCTTGATGAGTATGGCTTGAGTAGAAGTTATTTGGTATTGTCGAATAGAAGTGATATACCAAATTTATTATCGGTTATGGATATTTTTGTTTTTCCATCATTGTTTGAAGGCCTGCCGGTGTCGCTAATTGAAGCGCAGGAGTCTCGTTTGCCATGTTTTATATCTGATAACATATCAGATTATGCTATAATGTCGAATCTTGTTTCAAGTTTTTCTTTAAAAGATGGAGAAAGGAAGTGGGCGGAAAACATTTTGACCTACAAGAAACCTATAAAAACCATAATAAATGATTCTGATTGGGATATTAGGAAGGTGACAAAAAAATTGGAGAAATTATATTTGGATTTTTTGGCGGAGAGAGGATATGGAAAAAAGTAGAACTAAAAATACCACCAGAAATATTGGGGCTGGTTTGGTATACCAGGTAGTTACAAGTGTTTTTCCTTTCATAAACAGGACGGCAATTTTGTGGATACTTGGTGCAGAATTTACTGGTTTGGCTGGATTATTTTCTTCGATTCTTACCGTATTAAGTATTGCAGAATTAGGATTTAATACTGCAATTGTTTATAGCTTATATAAACCGATGGCTGATAAAAACCACGAGAAGATTTGTGAAATTGTATCAATGTTTAAGAAAATATATACCGCTGTTGGAACTGTTATTCTTGTTGGTGGATTAGCTATTATGCCATTTTTGCCATATTTCATCAAGGGCTCATATCCAAACACAATAAACCTTTACGTAGTGTATTTGTTATATTTGATTAATTCTGCAGTCAGTTATTATATGTTTGCATATAAAGAGTGTTTATTAATTGCCGACCAAAGGCAGGATGTCACGAAAAAAATTCGTACTGCAGTGAACGTTATGAAATATCTAGTACAATTGGTAGTTCTAATTGTGTTGAAGGATTTTTATGCTTATCTTATAGTCGCAATAATAGGTACTATTGTCGTTAATTTATTAGTACATATTTCAACTAAGAAAAGATATCCATTTTATAAGCGAATTAAAGCTAGGCTTAAGATTCCTGTAGAGCTAAAAAAACAAGTTGGTGGATTGATGATTAACCGAATTTGTGATACGTTTCGAAATTCATTTGACAGTTTGATTATTTCGGGTTTTATTGGTCTCACGGCTACGGCAATATATGGAAACTACTATTATATATATTCTGCCCTCTATGGTATAATGTTGGTTATTGCAAATGCCATGAGTGCAAGTGTCGGGAACGCAATTATTAAAAAGACAGAAGAGGAGAATTATAGGGATTTATTAGCTATTTCGCAAATATATATTGGTATAATTAATTTCTGTACAATATCACTTGCTTGTCTATATCAGCCGTTTATGAAAATCTGGGTAGGAGAAGACTTGATGTTGCCTGCTTTTGATATGATTTTGTTCTGTATATACTTCTATGTGATCAATCTTAATAATATAAGGAATCAATATATTTCGGGAAATGGCATATGGTGGAAGTTGAAAGGAACTTATGTGGTTGAAGCGTTGGCTAATTTAGTACTGAACATATTATTGGGATACTTATTTGGAATAACTGGCGTTATAATAGCGACTATTGTTACGATATTTGTATTCAATTATTTACAGCGTAATGCTATATTGTTTAGAAGTTATTTTAAGAAGCAGAGCTTGTTTAGGCTCTATAAGGAACAGTTATACTATACATTATTATTATTCATTGGATTTGCTGTTTCTTATTCTATATGTGAGATATTGCCAATTAAAAATACTATTATTGTAATAGTTGTAAGATCAATTGTTTGTCTAATTTTGCCCAATCTAGTTTACTTCTTAGGTATAAAAAATACTAAGAGATTTAAAGACTCTAAGAAGTTATTATTATCCATTAAGAATATATTATTGTAGAAAAAAAAGACGACCAGAACTTAATAAAAGAAGTAAATAATATCAACAAGAAAGGAGAAAGAGTATGATTCTAAAGAGCCTGGTAGATAAAATAAATAAGCATAATAATCCTATAAACTATGCTAGGAAGATTGGTGTGAAAATTGGTAATAATTGTTCCATCGATAGTACTGTAATCTGGGGACGAGAACTTATCTCATAGAAATTGGTAATAATGTTAGACTTACTCATAATGTTCAGTTTATTACTCATGATGGTGGGGTTTGGGTATTGAGAAATTTAAAAAA
Source organism: uncultured Candidatus Saccharibacteria bacterium (assembly GCA_964468665.1). GTDB lineage: Bacteria > Patescibacteriota > Saccharimonadia > Saccharimonadales > Saccharimonadaceae > Nanosyncoccus. Next base: position 10,086 of record CAYXTS010000013.1, on the reverse strand, counting down.
AGACAAGAAAGATGAAAAAATAGACGTTTTTGGTAAGATTACGGTTGGTAATAACGTGAATATAGGGTGGAATGCCGTAATTATGCCGGGAGTTACCATAGGTGATAATGTAGTGATAGGTGCTGGGGCTATTGTAACGAAGGATGTTGAATCGAATTCTGTTGTCGTTGGTGTGCCTGCACGAAAAATTGAGACAATTGATGAGTACCGTAAGAAGGTTTTGGCAAAATGTGATTATACCAAGCATCTTTCGCAAGAAGATAAGAGAAAATATCTTCTGAAGAAATTTAAGTTTGATTGAATAATTTATTATATCTTTTTGGTAAAATGTTTTCTTGTTGACTGTTATGTAATGTGATAAAATATATTTAGCTACTTGGAGGTAGTGAAAGGTGTGGAGGTAGATACTTTAATGAAGAATAAGGCGCAAGTTGTTTTTGGTAAAAGGATACCTAGGATTTTGGTGCTGGCGGTTTTTGATGTAATTTCGGTTGTGCTTGCTTCGTTATTGGCGCTTTGGATAAGGTTTGATTTTCAGCAGATTCCGGCTGAATATCTTCATACAGTAACATATTATTTGCCGATTGATTGTGTGATAGTAGTAGCGATTTTTGTGGTTGCGAGATTATACACTTCGATTTGGCGATACGCTTCGATTCCTGAATTAATAACTGTTGTTTGTTCTTGCGTTGCCGCTGATTTTATTATCTATTTATATAAGCACGCATTGCTTCTTCCTATACCAAGAAGTTTTTGGTTTATATTTCTTGCATTCTTAATATTCTTTACTTGTGCTGTGAGGTATTCGTATCGTATTGCCCGTGCGATAATGCATATCCTGACTGGCAGGAAAAGAATTAATAATACTATGATTGTTGGTGGGGGTGAAGCGGCGCATATATTGATTGACGAATTAAGTCATAATGCCAAACACAACGATATTCATATTCGTTGTATTGTTGATGATGACAAGCAGAAAAAAGGTGCTCGGATTCGGGGGGTTCCGATTGTTGGAGATCGTCGGTGCATTCAGACGGCCGCAAAAAAATATAATATAGGACAAATCATTATAGCGATTCCTTCTGCCGATAAGGAAACGATTGCAAAAATAGTGACTGAGTGTCAGAAGATAAAATGCGAGATAAAAATATTGCCATCTATCTACTTAACCATGGATCAGGAAACGGAAAACATTGTCGCTCAGATTCGACCGATAAAATACGAGGATTTTTTGGGCCGCAATCAAATTGTAGTGAATAACGAGGAAATTATAGATAATATTACTGGAAAAACGATTTTAGTGACTGGTGGTGGTGGCTCAATTGGTTCTGAACTTTGTCGTCAAATTGCAAAAGCTAATCCTAAGACTCTAATTATCTTTGATATTTATGAAAACAATGCATATGAGATTCAGCAAGAGTTGTTTCGTGAGTATCCGAAACTGGATTTGAAGACTATAATTGGGTCTGTGCGAGATTATCCGCGATTAGAGAAAGTATTTAAGGAATTTCATCCTGAACAGGTTTATCATGCTGCAGCACATAAACATGTTCCACTTATGGAGTATAGCCCGAATGAGGCAATAAAAAATAATTGTTTGGGTACACTTAATACGGTAAAATTGGCCGATAAATATGGTGTAAAAAAATTTGTTTTAATTAGTACTGATAAGGCTGTGCGCCCAACAAATATAATGGGAGCATCGAAGCGTATTTGCGAAATGATTGTACAAACTTATGATAAGAAATCAAAAACGGAATTTGTGGCCGTAAGGTTTGGTAATGTACTTGGCAGTAATGGTTCCGTCATACCGCTTTTTTTGAAACAGATTGAAGAAGGTGGTCCTGTTACTGTTACCCATAAAGATATTACGCGTTATTTTATGACTATTCCAGAAGCGGTAAGCTTAATTTTGCAAGCTGGTGTATATGCGGAGGGTGGAGAGATATTTGTACTTGATATGGGTAAACCCGTTAAGATATACGATTTGGCTAAAAAAATTATTCGTTATAAAGGATTTGAGCCCGGTAAAGATATAAAAATTGAAATTACTGGTTTGAGGCCAGGTGAGAAACTGTACGAGGAAATGTTGATGGACGAGGAAGGATTGAAAGAAACTCCTAATAAATTAATTCATATTGGCAAACCAATTAGGATTAGTAAGAGTTTTCTGGATGATCTTGATAAATTGATTGAGTCTGCGCAAAAGAATAGTTCCGATATTAAGAATAATACCGCTAAAATTGTGAGTACATACAAGGTGGCGAAAGATGTATGAGCATTTGATCAAACGCCTAATTGATATTATTATTTCTTTTTTTGCAATTATTATATTGTTAATTCCGATTATTATTATTGCAATTATCATAGTGATCACCGATCCTGGGCCTGTATTTTTTAAGCAGAAACGATTTGGTAAGAATAAAAAACTATTTCAGATATTAAAGTTTAGGACAATGAAGGTAGATGCGCCAGATGTGCCAACTGATAAGTTGAAAAATCCAAGTCAATATGTAACTAGAATTGGTAAGGTATTGCGCAAAACTAGTTTAGATGAAATTCCGCAAATTTTTAATATTTTTATTGGGCAAATGAGTTTTATTGGACCACGTCCAGCACTCTGGAACCAGGAGAAGCTTATTAAACTACGCGATAAAGTCCATGCAAATGATGTGCGCCCAGGACTAAGTGGGTGGGCGCAGATTAATGGTAGGGATGATATTTCTGAGAAAAAGAAAGCAGAGTTGGATGGAGAGTATATGAAGAAATTGAGCTTTATTTTTGATTGTAAATGTTTTTTTGGCTCATTTATTAAGGCATTGAAGGGTGAGGGAGTGGATCAATGAAAAGGATTCTGGTAACTGGTAAAAACAGTTATGTAGGTGGTGCAGTTAAAAAGTATTTAGAGCAGTGGCCCAAGAAATATCATGTAGAAGAACTTGATGTGAAGGGTGCAAAGTGGAGGAAATTTGATTTTTCTAGGTTTGATGTAATATTTCATGTGGCTGGAATTGCGCATGTGGATACAAAAAAAGCAGACGAGAAAACTAAAAAACTTTATTATCAAGTTAACACTGACTTGGCCGAGGCAGTTGCCAAAAAAGCTAGAGAGGATGGCGTGAAACAGTTTATCTATATGAGCTCGTCGATTGTCTATGGTGATAGTGCGCCAATTGGTAAGAAAAAGGTTGTTAAAAAGAAGACCGAACCTGCGCCGGTGAACTTTTATGGTGACAGCAAGCTTCAAGCTGAAATAAAATTGAAGAGAATGGCTGACAAAAAATTTAAAATAGTATTATTGAGACCTCCGATGATTTACGGAGCTAATTGTAAGGGGAATTATCAGATTTTAAGAAAAATTGCACTAAAATCACCGATTTTCCCAAAAATTGAGAATTCTCGCTCGATGATCTATATTGATAATTTCGCAGAATTTGTAAAACAGATAATAGATAATCAAAAGAGTGGCTGTTTCTACCCTGCGAACAAAGAAGTGATTAGTACTTATGAAATGGTAAAACAGATAGCCGAGTGTTATAATAGGAGGGTATTTTTAATGCCTGGCCTTGAATGGTTGTTCAAGCTCTTTAGTCATTTTACACCGATTATAAATAAGGCCTTTGGTAGCATGACATATGACAAGGATCTTTCTGAAAACTACGATTATTGTCATTATTCTGTGAAAGATAGCATTAAGGAAATAGAAAGAGGTATGTAATGTCAAAAAACAATATATTTGGCAACAAAACAATTTTAATCACCGGTGCAGCGGGATTTATTGGTTGGGCTTTAGTAAAAAGAGTTTGTAAAGAAAACTTGGAAGCAAAAGTGATTGGATTTGATTCAGTTAATGATTATTATGATGTAAAACTAAAAGAATATCGATTAAAAGATTTAGAGCAATATGAAAATTTTACATTTATCAAGGGGAACTTGGCGGATAAAAAAGCGGTAGATGGTTTGTTTGAAAAATATCATCCAGAAATTGTAGTAAATCTTGCGGCGCAAGCTGGCGTGAGATATTCGATCGAACATCCAGATGCATACATAGAATCAAATATTATTGGGTTTTATCATGTTTTGGAAGCTTGTCGGCATTATCCAGTGGAGCATTTGGTTTATGCTTCATCGTCTTCAGTATATGGCGGAAATAAAAAAGTGCCATTTTCTACGAAAGATAAAGTAGATAACCCGGTGAGTTTATATGCGGCAACAAAGAAGAGCAATGAGCTTTTAGCGAATGCATATTCAAAGTTATACAATATACCATCAACGGGTCTTAGGTTTTTTACGGTCTATGGGCCGGCTGGGCGACCAGATATGGCATATTTTGGTTTTACTAATAAATTGATTAATGGTGAGAAAATTCAAATTTTTAATTTTGGTAATTGCAAGCGTGATTTTACTTATATTGATGATATTGTAGAGGGAGTGATACGGGTGATGAGTAAGGCCCCAAAAAAGAAAAATGGCAAAGATGGACTACCGATTGCTCCGCATAAAGTATATAATATCGGCAATTCAAACCCAGAAAATTTACTGGATTTTGTGCAAATTTTACAAGAAGAATTAATTCGGGCAAAAGTTTTGCCGGAAGATTATGATTTTGAAGCACACAAGGAACTTGTGCCGATGCAACCTGGTGATGTACCAATGACTTATGCAGACACTAGTGGGCTCGAGAGAGATTTTGGATTTAAACCGCATACGTCTCTTCGTGATGGACTTCGAAAATTTGCTGAGTGGTATAAAGATTTTTACGGTTGATAGCCGTTGACAAATTTTTTTAAAAATATATATTAGATTATTGAGAAGGAGGAAAAAATTAAAAAATGAAGATTACTGTAGCAGGTGGCGGTTATGTTGGTCTTTCCTTGGCCACGTTGCTTAGCCAGGATAATAAAGTAGTAGTTCTTGAAAAGCATCAGGATAAGGCAGACAAAATTAGTAATTATGTTTCGCCGATTCGTGATGAATATATCGAGAAATATTTTGACGAAGCTAAAAACGGTGAACGTAAGTTAAATATTAAAGGCACCACGGATTATAGAGAGGCAATGAAGGGGGCGAAGTTTGTGATTGTGGCAACGCCAACTAATTATAATGATGAAACGAACACGTTTGATACTTCTGCTGTTGAGGATATTATTAAAAAAGTTATACGTATGAAAGATGACAACATAACTATAGTCGTAAAATCTACTATTCCAGTTGGTTATATCGAACGCATTCGCAAAGAATATAAGATTGATAATATTTTCTTTTCGCCCGAATTTTTGCGTGAAGGTAAGGCATTATATGATAATCTACATCCTGCACGTATTGTGGTTGGTGATGACACTGAAAGGGCTAAAGAATTTGCCGAACTCCTCAAGAACGCTTCTGTCGATGAGGATGTTCCAGTATTGTTCGTTCCTCCAACTGAAGCTGAGGCAATAAAATTATTTGCGAATACTTATCTTGCCCTGAGAGTTTCTTTCTTTAACGAATTGGATACCTATGCTCAAGTAAAAGGTTTGGATGCGAAGGCTATAATTGATGGCGTATGTCTTGATCCTCGTATTGGCTCACATTATAATAATCCGTCTTTTGGGTATGGTGGATATTGTTTACCTAAAGACACAAAGCAATTGCTTGCAAATTATCGTGGCGTGCCACAAGATTTAATTAGGGCAATTGTACAGGCTAATAGAATTCGTAAAGAATTTATTGCCAAGGACATATTAAAACGCGAGCCTGAAACTGTTGGTGTATTTCGTTTGACAATGAAGAGTGGCTCGGATAATTTTCGTTCATCCGCTATTCAAGATGTTATTAAATATCTTCGTGGGGAGGGCGTAGAAGTTATAATTTATGAGCCAACCCTAGATGAGAAAAAATTTAATGGTTTTGAGATTGAAAATAATTTTGATAGTTTTGTTGAACGTAGTGATGTGATTATTGCAAACCGTTTAGAAAATGAAATTCGTGATGTGGCGGACGTTGTTTATACTAGGGATTTATTTGCGAGGGATTAGCTGGGCGGGTAGTTTATGAAGAAAATCATCTTAGCAATAATCGGTATCGTTTTGCTTGTGGTGGTTGGTGTAGGAATGCGATACTTATTGGCCTACAATGGTTTTCTTGATAAGATTACTGCGCGGAAACCGGAAATGAAAGTATATGATGTAATCGTAATGGAAGAGAGTGATTTATGGCAAACTGAAGATTTGAAAGAAAAAAGTGTTGGGTTTTTAAAGATTGATTCTAAAGCGGCAAATGCAGAACAAAAACTAAGGGAGATGATTGAAGGGGGTTCTTCTGAAATCGATTTTGTTATTGATGCGGATTTTTATGACGATGTTGACACGATGACTAAAGCGCTGAAGAATAAAATTACGGATGCAATGGTGTTGGAGACGGATAGATTGGAAATGTTAAAAGAAGAAAATATGGCTACTGGTTTTCGGGTTGCTTTTTCTTTTGAAGTGGAATTAGGTAGTGAGGATATGGAAATCTCAGATAAGCAAATTACAAAGGAACCATTTATACTATATATTTCTGGGAGTGATTCTAGGACAGGAGTGAAGACGACTGCGCGTTCTGATGTGAATATTTTGGCGGTAATCAATCCCAAACAAGGCAAGATTTTATTGGTTTCAATTCCGAGAGACACGTATGTACAATTACATGATACGGTTGGTTTAAGAGATAAACTAACTCATGCTGGTGTATATGGAATAAATATGAGTAAAACTACGATTGAAGATTTTTTGGGTATTAATATTGATTATACTTTGAAGGTGAGTTTTGATACGGTAATAAAAGTAGTTGATCAGTTGGATGGAATTGATATTGAATCTGACACAGAGATGACTTTGAAACTTGAAAGCGGGGGAGCGTGTGGATATACAATAGGAAAGCAGCACGTGGATGGTATTTGTGCTTTGAGATTTGCAAGAGAGCGTAAATCATATGAAACTGGAGATAAACATCGGGGTGAAAACCAACAACAAGTCATAAAAAGTATAATTAATCGGTTGGTTAGCTCGAAAGATTATTTGTTGAAAATTCCGACAATATTAGATATTGCCGCTGATTCTTTTGAGACGACGATTTCTAGAGAAAATATATCAGGTTTTGTTAGGATGCAGCTTATTGATGGGGTGAAATGGAATATTGAATCGATTGCGATAGACGGCGACGGTACATACGAGCCTACGTACAGCATGGGTGAAAATTTGCCACTTTACGTAATGATTCCGTATGAGGATTCAGCTTTGAGTGTGAAAAATAAAATAATCGAATATCTGGAGGACGCTCTGGTGGAAGATGATGCGACAGAAAAAAGTAATGTGGAAAACGTAGAATAATAAGAAAGATTTTCTATAAAACTATTTACAAACACAATGCTTATGTTATAATGACGAGTAGGAGTTATTAATGGACGAAATAAACATCAAAGATTTTTTTAGCTATTTAAAACATTACATTGTATTTTTTGTACTTTTTGTAGTTTTGGCAGTTGGTGGTGTTTTTGTGTATGACAATATGTTCAAGAAGCCAATTTATAAGGCTCAAACGACGGTAGTAATTGCAAAATCTGACGCGGTGGCTGATGCTGCTGCAACTCTTAGTGACATCAACGCCAGCCAAAAACTTGTCTCTACCTATGGTGAGATAGCAAAAAGCGAGTTGGTACTTAATCAAGTTATAGAGAATTTAGGTTTACATGTTAGCGTAAAGGAATTGAGTAAAAATTTGGTAGTTCGTCCAGTTGATGAGACTTCAATTCTCAGTATTACAGTTTCTGATCCAAAACCGAAGTTGGCGGCAATGACGGCAAATGAAATTGCGACGATTTTTTCTGATGAAGTAAAAAAGATTTATAAAATTGAAAATGTTACGCAGCTAAGTGTAGCTGTGGCGCCAGCTGCACCAGCAAATAACACGACGACTCGTGATCTAGTTTTGGCGGCAGTGGTGGCAGTGTTTGCTGTGGGTGGATTTGCGTTTCTGAGATTTTATCTTGATGATACGGTTAAGCAAAATGATGATGTGGAAAAAATGATTGGTTTACCAGTAACTGGTCATATTATGAAGGGTGACATAAAGTCAAAAAGAGCTGGAAGCGAGTTAATAGTAGAAAAATCTCCAAAGGCAATAGTGAGCGAAAATGTCAAAAGCTTGAGAACTAATCTACAATTTACGGCAATTGACAAGCACATTAAGACAATTCTTGTTACCAGTTCAAATGCAAGTGAAGGCAAGAGCTTTGTGGCAGCAAATTTGGCGATTTCTTTTGCTCAGGCTGACAAGAAAGTCTTGATAGTAGATTGTGATTTACGTAAGGGGCGCACGCATAAATTATTTGGTGTTGCGAATACGGCAGGTCTTTCTAATTTGTTGACGAGCGATTTAAGGAGTTTCGTAAAGTATATTCGCCCAACAAAGATTGATAAGTTGGATATTATCACTTGTGGTACTTATCCGCCTAATCCAAGCGAGTTGCTTGCTTCTAGAAAGAATAAAAGTTTAATTCAGATGTTACGAGATTATTATGATGTGATAATATTTGATGGTGCACCAGTTGGTGGTTTGGCTGATTCGGTGATTCTTTCAAGTTTTATGGACGAAACGTTAATTGTTGTGAAGGATTCTAATACTACTAAAAATGAGTTACTTGCGACCAAGGATGCACTTGATAAAGTAGGAGCAAATATTGCCGGTATTGTATTCAACATGGTGAATAAAAAGGCTTCAAAATACTATAATTATTACTACTACGGTGAATCTAAGAAGAAATGATTGATTTACACTCTCATATTTTGCCAGGTATAGATGACGGGGCGAGGAATTTTGATGAAAGTATAGAGATAATAAGAGAATTGCATTCTCATGGCATAAGAGGTGTTGTGGCGACACCGCACTATATAAAGGAGACAAAATTCATCTTTCCGATCGTTGATAATAAAGCTATCTTAGAAGAATTAAAGAAAGGTTTAAAAGCAAAGCGTATTGATATGGATCTCTATCTTGGTAATGAGATTTACATTGATAAAGATATTATGAAATTGATTGCGAATGGAGAGATCTCTCCTTTGGCGGATAGCAGATTTTTGCTCATTGAGCTGCCGCTTGATGAAGAATTTCCTAACTATGACGATTATCTAAGTAATTTGATTGCGAATGGATACGAAGTAGTTTTGGCACATCCAGAAAGGTATTTGATTGCACAGGAGAATTATAGTGTTTTGGATGATTTGCATGAGCTTGGGGTTCTTTTTCAGTGTAATTTCGGTAGTATTGGCGGAAAATATGGTAAATCTGCTCAAAAACTTGTTAAGAAATTGGCGAAAGATAAGAAAATATTTGCATTTGGAAGCGACTCGCATCGTGTTGGGGGTGGGAGATATATTGATTATGCCCTTAAAAAACTGTTAAAGTACTATAGTGAGGAAGAATTGAAAGAACTATTGGTAGAGAATCCCAAGAGAATTGTTTCTTAGTATTGTCGTAACAGGGGTTTACATCTTTTGGGTTTCGTGGTAAAATATTGGGGATATTAATTAAAAAGGAGAGATATGAGTCGTATCGGAAAACAGCCTGTTGAGATACCAACAGGAGTGACAATCACGGTCGGCGAGAGTGAAATTACTGTCGCGGGCCCGAAGGGTCAGCTCATAGTGCCAGTACAGCCAAAGACTAAGGTTACGGTTGAAGGCACAATGGCTACAGTCACCCGTGAAGATGACGAGCCAAAATCCCGTGCTTGGCATGGATTACAAAGAGCATTGTTAAATAATGCTGTAATTGGTGTAACTAAGGGTTACGAGAAAAAATTAGAAATAAATGGTGTAGGCTTCCGTTTATCTGGCGGTGGTCAAGAGATAGAAATGGCGTTAGGTTTTTCACACCCTGTGAAATATCGAGCGCCTGAAGGCGTTCAGCTTACCACTAATAAGATGGAAATTACGGTTTCTGGTATTGACAAACAGAAGGTTGGTCAGGTAGCAGCGGAAATCCGTGCCCTTAAAAAGCCTGAGCCATACAAGGGTAAAGGTATTAAGTATGTCGACGAAGTAATTCTTCGTAAGGCAGGAAAGG
>CAYXTS010000012.1:0-19047 GCA_964468665.1 uncultured Candidatus Saccharibacteria bacterium | reverse complement strand
ATCTACTTGGCTACCAGATTGGAAAACTAATGGGTTTGATTTAGGGATTCAAGTCTGAGACTTACATTGGTTAATTTATTATACAATATTTTGTCAATGGTACACCGGATAGGATAGGGATGTCGCTCGCTATGCTCGCTCCATTCGAACCTTAGGCTCGAATCTTATTCAAAATACCAGAATCAAAACACGACTCCTTCGGAGTCTTATTCTGATTCTGGTACACCGGATAGGATTCGAACCTACGACACCTAGTTCCGAAGACTAGTGCTCTAATCCGCTGAGCTACCGGTGCATGAGATTATTATATCATGTTTCGTGGATTTTGGGTAGGGGTGGGGGGTTGTAAAAGTTTGTCAGATATGGTAAAGAGGTGGCATGTTGGTGAAATTGGGAAAATATGTGCATCAATCTTATTTGGTGGTGGGACTTTGCGTAGGGATTGTTGCAGGGACGATTGTGGGATTGATGTTGAGAGTGAACTTTTTTGCATCGCCGTTATGGTTGGTGGCGGTAGGGGCGCTGTTATTGGTGGCATATGTAAGACCGAAGATGGGTTTTGTGGTGGTGGCGGTGATAATGGGGATGATTTTGGCGTGGTTTAGAGTGGCGGGAGAATTGCAGGGGCAAGATTATATTCGGCAATTTTGGGGGCAGACGGTGATGCTGACTGGTGTGGTGGAGTTGGATCCGAATACGGATGAAAAAGGAATGAAGTTAAAATTGAAAGATTTGCGGTTTGGGGAAGAAGGAGTGCGGGCGGAGGGAAGCGTGTATTTGACGATGAGAGAAGGGAGTGAAATTCGGCGAGCAGATGAGGTGACGGTGGAAGGGCAGATGTTAGATGGGTTCGGAACTTATGCGGGATATATGTATCAGCCGTCGGTGAGGCGAGTGCGACGGCCGGAACCGGGAGATTTGGTGTTGAGAGTGAGGGATTGGTTTGCGGAAAGAATACGGAATTTGATACCGGAGAGGGAGTCGGCACTAGGGTTATCATATTTACTCGGAATGAAAACTGGGTTGGATGATGAGCTAAGTGAAAAATTGAGGGTGGTGGGGTTGGTGCATATTGTGGTGGCGAGTGGGGCGCATTTGGCGATATTAGTGGAAGTGGCGAGAAAGATATTTGGGCGATTGTCGCGATTTGCGGGGGTGTTGTTTGCGGGAGTGTTTACGGTGGTGTTTATGGCGATGGTGGGATGGACGCCGTCGATTATGCGGGCTGGGATGATGACGATTTTGACGCTTATCGCGTGGTATTATGGGCGAAAAATTGCGGCTTGGCGGCTGATTTTATTGGTGGCAGCGGGGACGTTGCTGGTGGAACCAAATTACGTGATAAATCTTGGGTGGCTTTTGTCGTTTGCGTCTTTTGTGGGAATTATGATGCTTTCGCCAGGCATGGCGAGGTTTTTCTATGGGGCGCGAAAACCTGGATTTGTGGCTTCGATGATAATAACGACGATTGCGGCAACTTTAATGACGCTGCCTTTGACGTTATATTATTATGGGACGGTGTCGTTGATATCGGTGGTGGCGAATTTGTTGATTTTGCCGACTTTGCCGTATGCGATGGGGTTGGTGTTTGTGACGGGAGTTGTGGCTGGGGTGCCGGGTGTGGAAACGGTGGTGGCGTGGTGCGCGGAAAAAATGTTGGATTATCATATTGCGGTGGTTTCGTGGTTTGGTGAGATGCGGCAGTTTTTGGTGGAAATTGAACCGTATCAGGGGTGGGTGTTGGGGTTGTATGCGGTGGTGGCGGTGCCGGTTTTGATTGGACTTTTGCGGGGGAAGATGGTAAAATTGAAGGAAGTTGATAATAATAATTTTGATGGGAGTTAGAAATGTCTGGACATAGTAAATGGGCAACGACAAAAAGACAGAAGGCGGTGGTAGATGCAAAGCGTGGCGCATTGTTTACGAAGATCGGGAATCAGATTGCAATTGCGGCGAGGGGCGGAACGGATCCATCGATGAATCCGTCACTCGCAATGGTGCTTGAGAAGGCGCGACATGCAAATATGCCGAAGGTAAATATTGAGCGGGCGATTGCGCGAGCGGCGGATAAATCGGCGGCGGCGCTGATTGAGGAAGTCTATGAGGCTTATGGGCCTGGGGGAGTGGGGATTGTAATTGAGGTGGCGACAGATAATAAGAATCGGACTTTACCAGAAGTGCGCCATACTTTGGATAAAAATGGTGGACGGATGGCCGATTCGGGGTCGGTGATGTTTCAGTTTGCACGAAAAGGTGTGATTGAAGTTTTGGAAAAAGGTGACGAAGTGATGATGGCGGCACTCGAAGCGGGTGCGGAGGATGTGACAGATGAGGATGAAGGGTCGGTGATTTATACGGCAGCGTCGGATTTGATGAAAGTGAATAAGGTGCTTTCTGATGCAGGGCTAACGGTGACTTCGGCGGAAGTGCAATATGTGCCATCTTCGTATGTGCCGGTGGAAGGTGAAGCGGCGGAGAAGTTAGAGAAATTGCTTGGTGCGATTGACGATTTGGATGATGTGACAAACGTTTATACGAATGCGGAGTAGCTAGTTTGATGAAGCGCGACAAAGAGATAGTCAAGGTTAGTGTATATGGGATTTTGGTGAATTTGGTTTTGGTGGGGTTCAAAGCGGTGGTGGGGCTGATTGCGAATTCGATATCGATTGTGCTTGATGCGCTGAATAACTTGACGGATGCGATGTCGTCGATTGTGACGATTGTGGGGGTAAAATTGGCGGGAAAGCGTCCGGATGCGAAACATCCTTTTGGATATGGTAGGGTGGAATATTTTTCGGCGGTAGTAGTGGCTTTAATAGTGCTTGCGGCAGGATTGATGGCACTATATGAGTCATTTGCAAAAATTATCATGCCGGAAGAAGCGGATTATTCGGTGGTGTCGCTAGTGATTGTGGCAGTGGCGGTGTTGGTGAAGTTTTTCTTTGGGCGATTCGTAAAACGGAAGGGGGAAATACTGAATTCGGGAAGTTTGGTGGCAAGTGGGGTTGATGCGATTTCGGATGCGGCATTGTCGCTATCGGTACTTGTGGGGGCTTTGATTAGTTTTATTTGGCATATTAGTTTGGAGGGGTATATTGGGGTGTTGATTGCAGTGATGATTATTAAGACGGCGGTGGGGATAATGCGGGAGGCGGTGGATGATTTGATTGGGACGCGGGTGGATGAGAGTTTGGTCGAGTCTTTGCGAAAGGTAATTATGCGACATGAAGAAGTGTACGGGGTGTATGATTTGGCGCTACATAATTATGGGCCAAATAAGACAATTGCGAGTGCACACATTGAAATAAGCGATGCAATGAAGACACGTGAGATTCATCGGCTGTCGCGACGGATTGAAGTGGAAGTTTATGAGAAGTTCGGCATAATTTTGACGCTCGGGGTGTATGCTTCGAACGATAGCGGGAAGTTTAAGACGATGAAAAAGGCGGTGGAGGAAATAGTATCTAAGTATGAGACGGTGAAACAGGTGCATGGATTTTATGTGGATGATGAGAATGAGGTGATTTCGTTTGATTTGGTGTTTGATTTTAAGGAAACGGATGCGATGCGGAAGATGAAGGAAATCCGGAAAGTGGTGAAGAAGATGTATCCGAAGTACCAAGTGTATATTGTGCTGGATTCGGATGTGTGAAATAGCTGGAAATAATTATGCTTATGGTATAATTATTATAAATGGATAATAGTCCTAGATTTTGTGCAAAGTGCGGAAATCCACTTAATGTAGGGGGGAGATTTTGTGGGAAGTGTGGTTTTGATAATGAGACAAAACCGCAAAAGAAATCAAGAAAAAAACTTTGGATTGGGCTTGGAATTGGTGGAGTTAGTTTGTTGGCGTTGGTTTGTGTGTTGGTGGTGTTATTGCTAAACATGGGCGGAAAAGATCGAGCCATCATGATATATATGATTGGATCGGATTTGGAGTCTGAGGGTGCGGCGGCGAGTTTAGATATCACTGAAATGAAAGATGCAAGTTTTGACCCAGAACATACGAAACTTTTGGTATATACGGGTGGGAGCAAGAAATGGGCTTTGGATGATATTGATGAAAATGAAAATGCAATATTCGAGGTTACAAATGGCGCGATTACAAAAGTGCAGTCTTTTGAAAAAAAGTTAATGACGGAACCGGGTAGTTTAACGGAATTTGTTGATTACGTATATGAGAATTATCCTGCAGATTTATATGATTTAGTGCTTTGGGATCATGGCGGTGGGCCGATTGTAGGATATGGCCAAGATGAAAATTCGTTGATGGGGAAATCGATGAAGATACCTGCTTTGACTGGGGCTTTAACAGAATCAAAGTTGGTGAAGGACGGTAAAAGATTTGATTTGATTGGATTTGATGCATGTTTGATGGGTAGCGCAGAAGTTGCAAGACAGCTGAGCGGATATGCTAATTATATGGTGGCTTCGGAAGAAACAGAACCTGGCGATGGTTGGAGTTATAGTTTTTTGAATAATTTGAGCGAAGAGAAGATGGTAAATGATACGGAAGAATTGGGGCGGGTTATTATTGATGAATATATCTCGCATTACAATGATTATCAGTACGATGTCGATCTGTCTTTAGCTTTGATTGATTTGAAGAAAATACAACAATTGTCTGATTCGGTAGATGCGTTGTTTTCTAAGGTAAAAGAACAGATGACTGAACAAACTTTTTCTCAATACTCTCAATTGATGACGAGGGAAAAGGTTTATGGTTATACCGGAAGAGATAACCAATCATATGATTTGGTAGATTTGCTAGATTTATGTAATAGTTTGCAAGAAAATTATGGTGATGAGGTTAACGAAATTAGAAGTGATTTTGACGATGTTGTATTATATAATCAAAATAATATGGAAAACACAAACGGAATGTCGGTTTATTTCTTAAATTTTAATAAGGCAGAGGCTGAAAAAATGTTGGTAAACTATAAGGACGTGGCTTTTTCTGAAAAATACTATGATTTCTTGTCAAAATACAAGGATTACGTGACCGGTGATAGGAGAGTATCGAGGGCGTTATATACGGACTTGAAAGAAGAAATAACTGAAAACGGCATTGCAATAGAATTGCCAAATGAGTTAAGGGATAATTATCAAAGTGGGGAAATAATCATATATCGTAAGCTAGGCGATAATAAATATATGCCGGTGTATCGAAGCTCGGAAGTGAAACTTGATGGCGATAGGTTGGTGACAACAACTTATAATTTGCAATTTGTGATTGAGGTAAACAATGGAAGTGGGATACAATATGGTTGGTCGATGATGGCCGAAAAAGAAAGAACGGAGAACTATGCGGATTATGTGACATTTGGTGTGTTGTATTACAATGATGATTCTGCATTGGGCTTTGCACCGAAGAGCTATGAAATGTATGTGAGAGTTCCGAGCGGAAGTAATGAAGGTCAAGTAAGGGATATTAGAGTAGCTTCGGATACGGATATGGCGAGTAAGATGAGCTTTGACCCAAGCAAAATAAAGATTATTGATTTTACTGTGGGAACTTACAAATTATTTAATGGTAACAATGAATTGGATTACAATATGGAAAGCTATGGACAGATATATGGAACGGAAGCGAATGTTGAAAATGGTGATACTTATAAGATTAAATTGGTGGGGCTAGATTTTGATTTTGGAGATATCTATGAAGGGGAGTTCAAGAGTTTAGATGATTATTATGCTGAGTTTATTGTACATGATACACAGGGGGATTCACATAGATTAAATCTAATTCATATTGATTAAAAAGAAAGGAGAAAAAAATGAAACAATGTGAAAAATGTGGGCATGAAATAGTGGAGGGCGCAGCTTTCTGTGTAAATTGTGGTGTGCCAGTAAGTGCTATAAATGAGTCGAAGGGCCCTATGGTTCAGGGTATGAATTCAGAGGCATCTGCACCTTTTGGGCCTGCGATGAACATGCCGATGGGGCAATCGATGGATCAGCCAATGGGACCGATGAGCCAACCTATGAACGGTCAAGCAATTCCGCAGCCAATGATGTCATCGACGTCGGAGGATAGTCCGAAGAAAAAACTGGACGGTAAGATGATTGCGATTTTGGCTTGTGGTGGAGTGTGTCTACTGATTGGTATTATTGGTATAGTTTTGGCGGTTGTGACTATGACTAGTAAGAAAGACGATAGCCAAATTGCTGTAAATACGACTGATGGTGGTAGTACGGTTGACGCAGTGTCATCTGGGACGAAGGTGTCTTATGCTGGATATGAGTTTGCAATTCCTAAAGGGTATGATTATGAGATTGCTGAGGAAGACGGCGTAGAGGCGTTATTGACATCGAACAGCGATGATTATGTGGCGCTTACTGTTTACTCTGATGACGTTACGTTTGCGAGGATTGAAAGCAATATTGGCAATTTGGAGGAGCAATTATCTTCGCAGTTTGGCCATACAGTAACTAGTCGAACCGAGACGATAGAAGGTGTAAAGTTTCTCTGTCTTGATGTAGGTTTAGTTGAGGGGGTAAATGCCATGTATGCGATTTCGGAAGCTGATTTGTATTATTTCCAAACTACTATATTGACTACGTCTGATTCTAATCCATCGCAATACCTAGAGAATGTGGCAAAGGTGGTGGGTTCTGCACAAAAGAAAAAATCGAACAGAAGTTTAGGCAGTGATATGTTTAGTAATTTGAAGACATTTAACATTTCAAATAGTTTGAAGGAAGATAACTAAAAACCATATTAAATAAACCCCGCTAAGCGGGGTTTATTTAACTGAATTCTTGAGTAATTTTATTAATTGATACTGGTACAAGTTTAGTGTATAATAAGTATAAGAAGAAAGGATGGGATGGACAATTCTAGAATTACAGATGAAGAGATAGCGAGATGTCGTGATACGATAACAAAACTATCGGATTATTATGATAAGAGAATTGTGGGGCAACAACGTTTAAAGGTTTCGTTATTGGTTGCATTGATGGCAAATGGTCATATTTTACTGGAATCTGTGCCAGGTCTTGCGAAGACGACTGCAGCTAAAATAATTACCGATGCAATGAATGCAAAATTTTCTAAGATACAATGTACACCTGATTTGTTGCCAAGTGATATTGTGGGGACGCAGATTTTTAATTATTCAAAAAATCAATTTGAGACGAAAATTGGTCCAGTGTACGCGAACATGGTGATTTTGGATGAGATCAATCGTTCCAGTGCTAAAACACAAAGCGCGATGCTAGAGGTAATGCAGGAGCGAAAAGTGTCGATTGCTGGTGAGACGCATCAGATGCCGGAGCTGTTTTTGGTGATTGCGACACAGAATCCTATCGAGCAGGAAGGGACATATCTATTGGCCGAAGCGCAGACAGATAGGTTTTTATTGAAGGAAGTAATTGATTATCCTACAGTGGAAGAAGAAGCTGGAATTCTGTCGAGGATGGAATCTGGTGTGATTGACAGTTCGGAACCAGTAGTTGATGTGGAGGCAATTTTGTTTTTACAGGATGTGACAAGTCGAGTTTATGTGGATGATGCAATTAAAAAATATATTGCAATGGTGATTAATGCGACCAGACATACTGGTGATTTTATTGATCCGAGACTGGCGAGCTATGTGGAAATTGGTGCATCGCCACGAGGTTCTATTGCGCTGATGAATGTGGCGAAAGCAATCGCCTTGTTGAACGGGAGGAATTATGTAATTCCGGATGATGTGAAATATTTAAGTCGAAGTGTACTGAGGCATCGTGTGGGCTTGAATTATGTTGCAGTGGCAGACAATGTGAAAGTTGAGCAAATAATCGACGCGCTGTTTGCGGCCATTGATACACCTTAGTTATGAGATTTAATTATATTGAAAAAATTAAAGCTAATATAAGCATAGCAGCGTCTAAAAAAACGACGAATTTATTGGAGGGGCTTTATTGTTCGGTGTTCAAGGGCCAGAGTTTGGATTTTGATGATTTGAGGGATTATGTAGTGGGTGATAATTATAAAGACATAGATTGGAAATCATCAATTCGGCATGGCTCATTGTTGGTGCGAAGATTTGTGACTTTCAAGAAGCACAATGTCTTATTTGTAGTTGATGGCGGAGACAAGATGTTGGGAGAGACTTCGGATGGCGAGATGAAGGCCGTTGTGGCGTTATTTATTCTGGGGACTTTGGGATATCTTGTGAATAAAAATGGAGACGAGATTGGCGCAATTTACACGAAGAACGATAGAATTGAAATGAGGAATTTTAAGTCAAATATGGCGCATTTAGAGATGATATTGAATGACTTGGAAAAAAGTTTAGGTACAACAAGTACGAAAAGTGTAAATCAGCTGTTGGAATATGTAGTAAAGAATCAAAAAAGACGGATGATTGTGGTGGTAATTTCTGATTTGGGCGGACTGGACGAACTAGATGAGAGCATGATAAAGAAGATTGCAATAAACCACGATTTGCTATTTATCGGTATTGATGATGCAACTATGGCAGAACAAGGAGAAAAAGAACGAAAGAAATATGATATTGACAGCAAGTCTTTAGTGCCTGATTTTATTGCAAGAAATAGGGAATTTGCGATGCAGGAAAGGCGAATTCGAACGCAAATACTGAATGAGAAGTCTTTGGTTCTAAAAAAATACCGTATGACTGTTGGGATGATTGAATCGAAAACAAAAATTCCGACTAGGTTGATTGATTTATTAGAAAGGCACAATCATGAAATTCGACGTTGAATTAGCTAGTCCATTTCATTATGCTAGTGCTTATGCGATTATTGTATCGTTACTATTGGTAGTATGCGTGGGGGGATTGATATGGGTGTTTTGGAGGAGAAAAGAAAAAAATGAGACAAAGTTGGAGACTAAGCCTGCTAAAATGGATCTTAATTTGGTGAAGCGGCAATATTTGATGAGGTTAAATGAGCTAGTTGGAAGAATGAGTAAAATGGATTCGAGGGAATGCTACAAGGAATTGAGTTTTTTGATGCGAAGTTTTGTATTTGATGCGACTGGCGTGAAGGTGACGAAGTTTGTTTTGCATGAGATTAATCGTAATGAATTTCCAGAATTATACGATATGATTGCAGAGTTTTATGAGCCGGAGTTTTCACAAGATGAGAGAGGGGATTTAACGTTGGCAATTGATAAGGTGCGAAGGGGGATTGAATCGTGGAAATAAAATATTGGTTCGTAATTATAATTGTGGTGGCTCTTTTGGCAATTGTATGGTTATGGCATAGTCCAACGAAAAGCAGTAAGATTACAACAAATACAAAGAAAATAGCGAATACATTACTGATTAGAAAATCAAAGGTATACCAGGATTTAGTGCGAAAGTATAGGATGATGGCTTATGGGATACTTATTGCATTGTCGTTGTGTGTGGTTGTTGTTGCGGCTTTGTCGGCGCGATTGATTATGGCTAAGACGATTGACAACCGAAAATATAATCGGGATATTATGCTCTGTATGGATGTATCAACATCAATGAACATGGTAAATCAGAAAATAGTTGATACATATAGTTCAATAATTGATTCGATGAAGGGGGAGAGGTTTGGGCTGTCTATCTTTAACGGAAAATCATTGTTAAGGGTGCCTCTGACGGATGACTATGATTTCGTGCAAGAAGAGTTTGGGGAAATGCGTCATATTTATGATTTGATTGGATATTCTGAGGAGATTGATAGGTCGAAACTGACAGACGAGGAGTATCGTGAAGTGGAATCGTATTTGTTTTCAGGGACATTGTCGTATGACGGTGTGTCCTCAGCGACTGGAAATGGGCTGGCGTCGTGTATTTATGATTTTCCGGATTTGAATGAGGAGAGGTCGAGGATAATTATTCTTTCTTCGGATAATGAGGTGTATGGGGAACAAAGGATTGATGTAGGGGGTGCGGCAAAAATTGCTGCGAATAAGGGTATTAAAGTTTATGCTTTAGCGCCGAGTGCTGGCGCGAGTGATAGTTATGGGGGGATTGAGGTCAGCAGGAAGGCAAGGAATGAGTTGAGCGTGGCTGTTGCGTCGACCGATGGCGAGCTGTATCTAGTAGACGACGGTAATGCCGTAGGAAACGTAATTAACGAGATTGAGCAGACTGAGAAAACTTTGCTTGATGGGTCGGAGAAAACGGTGGAGGTTGATGTCCCGGAAGTTTTGTTTGTGTTTGCGATGCTAATGTTTTTGACAATGGCCATAATGGTGAGGATGATAAAATGATAATAAATCCGATGATGCCACTAGTTGTTTTGTTGACGATTGCGGCGATAACGTTATGGTTGCTGTTGGCCTTGCCGACTAGGGTTTTGCGAGTGCTCGGAATAGTTGCAATAGCGTTAACGGTAATGGTGGGGATGCGACCGATGGTGCCGAATGGGGAAACGACAGGATTCAAGAATAATGTGGATGTGATTTTTGTGATGGATAATACTTTGAGCATGTTGGCAGAGGATTATGACGGTAATCAAAAAAGGATTGATGGAGTGGCGAAGGATATAGATTATATTATAGAAAGTATACCGGGTGCTTATTATTCGTTGATATCTTTTGATAATAAGTCGACAATAAATTTGCGTTCGACAGTGGATGCGAAAGCGGTGGCAACTGCAGTTAAGACTGTGCATAAAGTGGACGACTTTTATGCGAAGGGATCGGCGATTACAGTGTTTAAGGAAGATTTGCGTAAAGTTTTAGAATCGTCAAGCAAGAAGGAAGGAAGAAAGAGGGCTGTGTTTATAATGACGGATGGCGAGAATACTGCTGAGGCAGAAATGGAGTCGTTGGAAGATTTGCGGGGGTATATTGATGGTGGGGCAGTGCTAGGATATGGAACTGAGAAAGGCGGGAAAATGAAGATTAAAAGTGATGAGGATGATTTTTACGGTAGCAATTATACGATGTACGATGACGACGGTTATTTAAGGGATTGGAGTAGCGGTGAATATCCGGCACCTTTGGCTGTATCAATGATCGATGAGGATAATTTGCGAAAGATGGCAGATCAATTGGGGGTTGAATATATCCATATGGATAAACAGGATAATGTGAAAGAGATAGTTGATAGTACAAAAAGTTTTCAGGAGATGGCGGAAGGTGAGGATGAGTATGCTTATGATGATATTTATTATTTCTTCTGCTGGCCTTTGATTGGAATAATGCTCGTGATGCTATATTTGATGAAAAAGGAGTACTTATGGTGAGCCAGAACAAAATGTTGAGGTGGGTGATTGTGGTTGTTACGACTGTAATGTTGTTGTTGTCGGTCAAACTGTGGGTGAGTTTTGTTTTGAATGAGTTATTTATTGAAAAATACAATCGAGGAGAATATGATAAAGGGCTGATGGAGACGGTAATGATAGTGAATATTCCGGAGGGTTATGTCGCTCATTATAATCTAGGAAATGCGTATTATCAGACAGGAGATATGGAAAAGGCGAGGAATGAGTACGTAGAAGCGTTGAAATCTGCACCGAGTGAGAGGATATGTGATGTGAGATTGAATTTGGGATTAGCGATGGTGGGGATGATAGAGCAGACGTCCGACAAACTTCGAGATGAATTGATGGAGGTGATTAATGTATTGTTGGCGGATGGCTGTGCAGCTGAAAATGGTAATGGTAGGCATGACGGGGCGCAGAGTTTGTATAATGAAATAATGGTAATACTGAATAGTTCGAATTCGGGGAATGGCAATAGCAATAATGATGAGAATGAAACGCCATCGTCGGGAGACGATTCTGATGTAAATGAAGAGGAGTTGGAAGAATGGTTAAGGGAAGAAGCTGAGGAGGCTCAATACGAACATAATAATGACTATAATTCTATGATAGAAGAGATGAATAATTATGAATATTACGACGGGAAGATATGGTAGGTGTTTTTTTGCACAAAATAGACCCCTTGTTGGGGCTTATTTTGTGCTAGCGAGTGCCTGCTAAGTGGCTTAGCGACCGTTCTTCAAGCGAGGGTGCTTCCTCTTGTCGCTATGCTTGTGATTGTTGTTGCGATTCTGTTTGGAAATAGGTCGCAGTTTGATTTTTCTTGCCATGTGATTATTATAGCATAATTTGTGAAAATATGCTATAATCATTGGTGGAAAGGTGGCCGAGTGGTTGAAGGCACTGGTCTTGAAAACCAGCAAAGTCGAAAGGCTTTCAGGAGTTCGAATCTCCTCCTTTCCGCCATTTTTTGTGTTATAATGATAATTATTGTTGTTTATAAAGGAGGTAAAAGTGAAAAAATGTTTTGATGCTGAGAAGTACTTGAAAGTCCAGAAAAAGAAGATTGAGAAACGCATCAAAATGTTTGACAAACTTTACATTGAATTTGGGGGAAAATTAATTGATGATCAACATGCGGCCCGGACTCTCCCCGGGTTTTTTCCTGATTTAAAAATTAGATTATTGCAAGAATTTAAGGATAATGCAGAAATAATCCTTTGTATTAACGCGAATGCGATTGAGAAATCGAAAATCCGGGCGGATCATATGATTTCATATGAAACAGAAGTTTTGAGATTAATTGAGTTTTTAAGAGCGAAGGGGCTTTTGGTTAGTTCGGTAGTGATTACGTTATTTGATGGGCAAAAGAAGGCGTTGGATTTTGCGAATCGGTTGAAGGATTACAAGGTAAAAACTTATTTCCATACTTTTACTAAAGGTTATCCGACAGATGTGGATACAATTGTATCGGAAGAGGGGTATGGCGCGAATCCGTATGTTAAAACCACGAAGCCTTTGGTAGTGGTTTCGGCGCCAGGGCCATGTTCTGGTAAATTGGCGACATCTTTATCGCAGCTTTATCATGAAAGTAAACGGGGAGTGAATGCGGGTTATGCAAAATTTGAAACTTTTCCGGTATGGTCTTTGCCTTTGAAGCACCCGGTGAATTTAGCATATGAGGCGGCAACGGCAGATTTAAATGATAAAAATATGATTGATTATTTCCATTTGGAAAAATATGGTGTGCCAGCAGTGAATTATAATCGAGACCTGGAGACTTTTCCGGTTTTGAAAGAAATTTTACATCGAATTACTGGCAAAAATGTTTATTATTCGCCAACGGATATGGGTGTAAACGTGATTGGCGAATGTATTACGGACGATAAGGCGATTCAAAAGGCGGCTTCTGATGAAATAATTAGAAGATATTATCGGGCGATGGTGGATTTGAAAAAAGGATTGGTTGGGCCGGAAGTACCAGAGCGAATTAAACTGTTAATGAATGAGCTGGGTGTATCGGAGAATGATAGGATTGTGGCAGGTATGGCAGAAGATAAAAGAGTGAACTCTGGGAATTTGCCGAGCGCTTGTATTAAAGTTGGTAAAAAATACGTAACTGGACGTAAAACTGGTTTCCTATCACCGGTAGCAGCAGCCTTCTTAAACACACTTAAGGTAATGAATAAAATTCCGGACGAAGTGGATTTGATTGCGCCGATGGTGCTAGAGCCGATTCTTGAGGTGAAGAATAAAACCTCTAATTTTAAAGAATCATATTTGAAACTGGGTGAAGTATTGAGTGCGCTATCAATTTGCTCGACAACGAACCCAATGGTGAAAAAGACTTTGGAGAGTCTGGATAAACTAGATGGTGCGGAGCTTCATGCAACGCATATGGTTCCGGATGACGAAATGATAATTTTGTCGAATCTGGGAATTAATGCAACTTGTGGTACAGAAATAGATATTAATTAATAGTGATTTGATCTGGAGTAATAGTGAGTGTACTGCCTGGTTGGGCGGCACCAGATAGAATGGCGGCAGCGACGATGTTTTCGACAGTTTTTTGAACGATGCGACGCATTGGGCGAGCGCCCATTTTGGGGTCGTAACCTTGGTCAATGAGGATTTGTTTGGCTTCTTCGGTGACGGTGACGGAGATTTTTTGTGGCTCGAGGGTTTTGTTGGTGGATGCGATAATAAGGTCGAGAATTTGAACTAAATCTTCTTTGCCAAGAGGTTTGAAAAGACAGATTTCGTCGAAGCGGTTTAGAAATTCGGGTTTGAATTCATTTGAATTAATGAGAGATTCGATAAGTTCTTCTTTGAACTCGTTGATATCAATGCCGGATTCGATTTTCTCGCGGATGGTATTTGCGCCAGCATTAGAAGTTGCGATAATGATAGAGTCGCGGAAGCTGATTTCGCGGTTTTTTTCGTCACGAAGGATGCCTTCATCGAGAACTTGGAGCAATGTGGTAAGTACAGAGGGGTGGGCTTTTTCGATTTCGTCGAGAAGGATAACGGAAAAAGGTTGTTTCATGACTTGAGCGGTGAGGCTAAGCGAATCGGAAGCACCGTCTTTGATTAAACGAGAAACGTCGGAGCTAGAGACAAATTCGTTCATATCAAGACGAATAATATTGTCTTCGCCATTGAAGTAAACATGAGAGAGGGATTTGGCGAGTTCGGTTTTACCGACACCGGTGGGGCCAAGGAAGAGGAAAGTGCCGATGGGTCGGTTTTGATTCTTAACGCCAGCACCAGCGCGACGTAGGGCATTAGAAACGGCAGAGACAGCTTCTTTTTGATCAATCATGCGTTCGTGGATAAGTTGTTCGAGGTTTAAGAGTTTGTCGCGATCTTCAGTATTTTCAGCGACTTTGACTTTGACGCCGTAAGAGTTTTCGACAGCAGTTTCGACGGATTTGTCGGTGACGAGACCATTTTCGGCGAAGCTAGCGGCGGATTCTAATAGTAGTTTAGCTTTGCCTGGCATTTCGACGTCATGGATGTACTGTTCGCTGAGACGATAGGCAGTAATAAGAGATTTATATGTATAAACAACGCCTTTTGCATGTTCGAAGTAGGGGACCTGGTCCATGAGAATTTTGATGGTCTCTTCGCGATTCGATGGGTGAACCATGATTTTGTTTAAGGAGCTAGCAAGGGCGGGGTTCCGCGCGGAGATTTCGAGGAATTTTTGGTCGTCCATGATAAGAATCATGCGAATGCTGCCGGATTGAATAATAGGGGTTAGGGTGTTTGAACTATCAATTGAGCCAGGACCTTCTTCAAAGAAGAGATGAGCATTTTTAAGACAAAGAATGATGTTCTTGGCAGAGTAGATTTCGTTAAAAATTTTGATTAGGAGGTATTCAAGTTCGCCACGGTTTTTGGTGTTAGAAATAAGACTAGAAACATCAAGGGAGTAGATTTGGCGGAATTTTACATTTGATGGGATTTTAGCATCAGCGTTTAAAAGAGTTTGAGCAAGGTTATTAACAATATTAGAGCGTCCAGAACCATAGGCGCCGATTAAAGCGACATTTTGGCGACCGCCTTTAGAAAAAGTCTGGATGATTTGGTCGATGATTTGATGGTTTTCGGCTTGCTGAATATGGGTATTATCGCCATAATAGCGACTAGACAGGTTGGTAGCAAAGTGTTGCAAGGTGGGTGTGAAGCCGAAGGCGAGGTCGCGAGCAATACCTCCGGAATGAACAGGTTTTTTACTGTCCTTGACGATGCCGTGAAGATAGTTGTACCAGATAATACCATCATATAAATCATTAATACTAAGTTTGAACTCGTTAAGGAGGTTTTCGTAATTTGGAAGGTTTTCGATGACGGCTACAACAAGGACGGCACCGGTGATCTCTTCGGAGTTGGTTTTTTCGCGAATTTTGAGACAGCAATCATAAATTGGTTCGGTGGCGGCAGGAAGAAATTGCAATAACTGTTCGAATAGTGGGATGGTGAGCTCGAAGCGGGCCATTAGGAAAGCTCCACTGCTGGTGGTGGGTAGGATTTTGACTAGTTCTGTAGGAGTAGTTTTGTCGGTTAGCTTTAGAAGTAAATCTTCGGAAAGTAAATCGGTGAAATCATTGGTGTTTTTAATGGGGACGGTTTTAAGGGCGTTTTTAATCCAGAAGATAAGCATGAGAGGCCAAACACAAAAGCCGATGAAGAGCCAACCAAGAGAGCTGTGGATGAAGAGTAGAGTGATGCCGCCAGCGAGAAAGGCGACAAAGAGTAGATAACACAGAGCGATGATAATTGGGTTGTGGAAAGACTTCTTTTGTCGTGCTTGATGGACGCGAGGATTTTTAGGGTTAAAGGTGACACTCATAAGACTACCCCCATAGCGGTGAGAATAATACCTGCGATAGGCAGTAGAGGGATGAAGGGCCAAAGAATGATTAAAACGAGACTAATAATACCACCAACAATAATCATCATAATACCAGTAAGCAGTAGAATAAGACGAGAAAAGAAACCGACGATGCGAGAAATGAGGCGATCTAAGAACATTTGGAACTTTAAGTCGAGGGAGGCGCCGTCGCCAGCGACTTCGGCAGAGATTTGGCGATAAGGTTTGAAAAGAGTGCGAATAAGAGAACCCATGGAGAAGAAATCAGTGATACTTTCTAGGCCGGTTTTTAGTTTACCAACAAAAACTTTCCAGCCGGAAGAATACCACCATAGGAACATTTCGGTTATAGCCATAAGCACATTATAACACAAATATCCTTTTTCGGACACACGTCGCTGCGCTCCAGCGTCCCAAGGGGCTTTCAAGGGCGTTCGCCCAAGCTTACGGTCCTCAAAAGGATATTTGTGTTATTTTGAAATGTTTATGCTATAATATGAGATATGAACGAAGATGAAGTGCAGGTGAAGCGTAGGGAGAATGAAGAAGAGGCGACGAGAAATCGGGCGCGGATTTTGGGTTTTCCATATCTTGATACGAGAGAATTTGAAAATGAGATTCCTTTAGTAAAGGATTTGCTTGACGTGAAACAAATGCATCAGGATTTTATTATTCCTTTACAAAAAGGTGGTGGCGAAGAGCACTATCAGTTTATGGTGACGAGCCAGACACCACGGTCTTTAATTGACAAAATGCGACGCGAATATAATGATGAGGGGGAGCGGGTGGACTTTTTCTTGATCTCTGGCTCGGCTTACAAGGTATTTATGTTAAGGTATGATCCGCCAAAACAGGTGCATTATGACGACATCAAAATTGCAGGAGAGGGTGATTCGGAAACGATTGCTTCGGTGTCGCAGACCTTGGCACAGGTGTCAACGGAAAAGGTGTTTGACTTTTTGATTGACCAGGCGGATAAATTGGAAGCTTCGGATATTCATATTGAAAATATGAGAGGTGAAATACGGATTCGGATGCGGGTGGATGGAATTTTGCACCCGGTGGCAAATATTGATAGGGATAGATATCGAATTTTTATGGGGGAATTGTCGTCACGAGCGAACGTATCAATGGCATCTAATAAGCCACAATCTGGGCATATGCAAAAAGAAATCCACCGAGACGGGGCGACTCATCTTTTGAACATTCGTGTGGAAACTGTGCCAACAATGTATGGGCAGGATGCGGTGCTACGTTTGTTTAACTTTGATGAATCGTTGCTTAATTTGGATTTGTTGGGGTTGTCTAAAGAAGAATTAACAGAAATAAATGAAGTAATTTCGCATCCGCGAGGATTGGTGTTGATGGTAGGGCCGACGGGCTCTGGTAAATCGACGACTCTTTATTCAATGTTGAATGCTTTGAACACGACGGACCGAAAAATTATTACTTTGGAAGACCCGATTGAATACGGAATTACGGGGATTTCGCAGATTCCAATTCACACAAATGATGGTGGATCATTTGCAGAGGCTTTACGTTCGGTTTTGCGTTTAGATCCGGATGTGGTGATGGTGGGGGAGATTCGTGATGCTGATACAGCGAAAACGGCGATTCAGGCTTCGATTACTGGTCATTTGGTTTTGTCGTCATTCCATGCGAATTCTACTTCGGCGGCTTTTTCGAGAATGATTGATTTAATCGGCGTGAACCCAATTTTTTCGTCGTCAATTAGATTAGTGATGGCGCAGCGGTTGGTGAGAAAATTAGCTTCTTCCAAGAAGGAACGTGTTGCAACGGAGGCAGAGGTAAAATATATCCGTGAAGTCTTAAAAGATGCTTCACAGGATGTATTGTCAGGGGTGAATTTGGATGAGATTAAATTATTTGACCCGGTAGTGACGGAAGAATTTCCTTTTGGCTATGATGGACGGACGGTAATTATGGAGCAATTAATTGTAAGTGATGATATTCAAGCATTTATTCGAGGAGACGTGTCGGATATTAATACCGATGCGATTGAGAAGGCAGCACGTAAAAACGGAATGCTGACTTTGGAACAGAAGGGGGTGTTAGCAGCACTTAGGGGCGAAACGACCTTAGAAGAAGTTTCTAGAGTAATATAAATATGGTATAATAGTGGCTATGAGTGAAAAAGTTATTTCGGACTATAATGGTTACGATTATAAAAAAATCTTTTGGGAAGATGCTGATCGAGAATACGAAGATCAGGCAGACCGAATGGCAATTCGGAAGTTACTCCCCAAGAGAATGGAGAAATTTGCAGATATTGGTGGGGGATATGGCAGGCTTGCAAATGAGTATTTGAAGCGAGCACATAAGGTGATTATTTTTGACTATTCGAAGTCTGAATTAAAACAAGCAAAAGAAATATACGGAGATAAAATCGAAACAAGGGCAGGGGATATTTATAAGTTACCATTTAAGGATGGTGAACTAGATGGGCTGATGATGGTGAGGGTAACGCATCATTTGAAGTATATGGATAAGGCACTTAAAGAATTATATCGCGTGTTAAAGCCAGGCGGTGTGGCAGTGATTGAGGTAGCAAATAAGCGGACTTTGCCGAAAATTGCTCGTTTTGTGACGAAAAGATCTGATGTAAATCCGTTCGATAAAAAAGTAGCAAATTATAAAGAGATTTCAAAGGACGGTTTTTACAATTATCATCCAAAGTATGTGGAAGAGATTTTTGACAAAGTTGGATTTAAAACAGAGAGAGTACTGTCAGTATCTAATTTCAGGAGTGGAGCCTTGAAGAAACTATTTGGGACGAAAAATTTGGTGAAAATGGAAAACAATGCACAGCAAATGTTGGCGCCGATTAGGTTTGCACCATCGATTTATTATAAGTTGCGGAAACCAGAGAAATAGGGTATAATATAGGGGTGATAATGGGCCTGTCGTTCAACGGATAGGACATATCCCCTCTAAGGATACAATGCTGGTTC
>CAYXTS010000011.1:0-20263 GCA_964468665.1 uncultured Candidatus Saccharibacteria bacterium | reverse complement strand
CGTAATTATCAAGGGCATCGCTGTACGGAATGCGAGGAACGGTTTCACCTTTAGGGATAAATTGTTTGGCGATTTCGGAACGACAAACGAGTTTTTTGCTGGCAAATTTGGTGGCAAGGTCGATATAGAGTGGCTCGATTGTTTTGCGGATAATTTCACCATCGTTTACAAAGGACATTTCCATGTCTAGTTGATAGAAGTCACCATATAATCTGTCTGCTCGTGGGTCTTCGTCGCGGAAACAAGGAGCAATTTGGAAATATTTATTAACGCCACCGACCATGAGGAGCTGTTTGAATTGCTGTGGGGCTTGGGGGAGGGCATAGAATTTACCTGGATGTAGTCTGGATGGCACGAGGAAATCACGTGCGCCTTCGGGTGAGGAATTGGCAAGAATTGGTGTGGTAATTTCGGTAAAATCGTGTTCGTACATAAATTCGCGAATAAAGCGGTAATATTCGGAGCGACGTTTTAAGATGTTTTGCATGGATGGGCGGCGAAGATCTAGGTAGCGATATTTGAGACGCATTTCTTCGGAGGATTTTTCCCCATCGTCGTGAGTATTGACTGGAAGAGGTTCGGACTTATTAAGAAGAATTAATTCGCTTACTACTAGCTCTATTTTGCCTGTGGCAATGTTGGGATTGATTAAGTCTGGTTCTCTCTTGCGGATTTTGCCAGTGGCACTAATTACGAATTCGTCGCGAATAGTTTCGGCGAGGGAAAAAGAATCTTTGGTTTCTGGAGTAATAACAAGTTGTAGAATTCCG
This sequence comes from uncultured Candidatus Saccharibacteria bacterium, assembly GCA_964468665.1. Classification (GTDB taxonomy): domain Bacteria; phylum Patescibacteriota; class Saccharimonadia; order Saccharimonadales; family Saccharimonadaceae; genus Nanosyncoccus. The sequence goes on along the minus strand of CAYXTS010000011.1, from coordinate 19,493 downwards.
GTATGGTCACGTAGGTCTATGAAAATCAGACCACCATGGTCGCGGCGTGAGTTGACCCAGCCTTCGACAGTGATAGATTTGCCCAAAAAATTTGCTGATTCGTTTGCTAAAATTCTCATACTCTATATTATATCATATTTTGGATGAGTCTTGTCTGAATACTGATTTAAGATAATAAATAATCTAATAGGTTTTGGATGGTGAAACAACCTACGGTGATATCGTGCTCGTTTTGGACGAGGAAGAAATAGCTATTGGTTCTTTCGATTTCCTCGATGGCAAATTTGAGGGAATCATTGACATGGAGATAATTAACGGATTTGTCCATGTATTTTTCGGCGCGGTCGGTTTTTTTGATTTCTAGTGTGTTGAGGGCTTCCGTGTGAATGACGCCGATTACTTTGCCATTATTGTTGGTGACTGGGAAATTGGTGAAACCGGATTTGTATAGTTTATCGAGAGCAAGTGGGCCAAGGATTTCTTTATGATTAACAAAGACAAGGTCTTTTTGGGGTATCATGAGATCTTTGACCTTGCGTTCATCGAAGTTCATAATAGCAGCAATACGGTTTCTGTCCGTTGAAGAAAGTATGTTTTTGGGAGTGCGTTTTAAGACGTCGATAAATTCTTCGAGAGTTTTAGGGGTGTATTTGGGAGTTGGTTTGGGAGATTTTTTCTCACGATATTTTTCGAGTTTAGGGTCGATAAATCTGACAAACTTTTGCATTAAATCTTCAAACATGATATTATAATTATAACATAAAGGAGTTATATGAAAAAAAGTGGTTTTTCTGTTGCGGGGGTAGTAGTTGGTATTGTAGTAGTGGCTCTACTTGGGGTTGCAACTTATGCTATTATTGATGGGAACAACAAAGCGACTGATTTTAATGAATATGATTTTTATTCTGTGATAGAGCCTACGAAGGATAATGGCGAGATTGGGGACCATGTTAAGGGTGATAAGGACGCTCCAGTTTTGATATTTGAGTATGCTGATTATCAATGTCCCGGATGTGCTTCGATAAATACTCGCGTGAACAAAGCTGTTGAGGATATGGATGGAAAGCTGGCTGTGGTGTATCGTAGTTATTTGCTTTCTTATCATCAAAATGGTACAGCTGCGGCTTCAGCGGCGGAAGCTGCGGGGCTTCAGGGCTATTGGAAGCAATATGCAGATAAGTTGTTCGCAGAGCAATCAGAATGGGAATATGCTTCTGCTTCGGAACGTACGACACTGTTCAATAAGTATTTTAGCGAAGTGACTGGTGGGAAAGGTGACATAGAAAAATTCAATCAGGATATAGCAAGTAATGAGGTTTCAAAGAAAATTGGTTTTGATATGGGTATTGGCAAGCGAATTGATGTGTCTGGCACGCCGGCGTTTTATGTTGATGGTCAATTGATTCAATGGAGCGACCAGGGGACGCTAGAAATCAATGGCAAAACTATTTCTTGGGATTCGGCTAGGTCGGGGGATGATTTTGTTAAACTCTTAAAAGAAATTGTTGAAGCAAAACTTGAAAAGTAAATAAATATCCCCCTGCTGTAGGGGGTTATTTATTATATTTCGATAAACTCTTGCCATTCGGCAGGAGGTATCTTTGACTCTTTACGCACGTGAGAGCGTCTTAGTCGGTTGATACGCATGTACCTTAATTTTCTCCTTATTGTTCTTCGCTCTAATCGACCGGCCCACCTCGCGAAAGACTTTTAGCCGATAAGTCTATTGGGAAATAAATGAGCGATGCTTTTTATTTTAGCAAAGGTTCTAAAAGCACGCAAGCTTAAAAATGATATAATAGATATATGAAAAAACTTAGGCGGTTTAAGTTAAAAATCAAGACTTGGCAGTTGCTTTTGATTTTAGTGCCGCTTTTGTTTTTGGATGCAACGTTGTTAAGATTAGACCATATACGAATGACAGAACTTAGGGATGCGGTGTTGGTTGCGGATGAGGAGGGGGATGAAGAAAAACTTTTAGATAGTCTTGAAAAATTGAAGGGATTTGTTTTTTCGAATATAGTTGTAAATGTTATAGAGGAGAATGGCAACCAAAAGTTAGTGTTTGGGACTGGTTTGTTCCCGTTAAAGCATTCTTATCTTCGGGCGGCGAATGCGGCTCTTTCTGAGGCTGAAAAGAATTTAGCTTCGGATAGTAACCCAAATGGTAATATCTATGCTATGGCTTCTGAGGTTTGTAAGCCGCAAGCGATTGCGAATGGGTGGACATGGGATAATTCGAATTATATCAATTGTATGATGGGCGAAATCACAAAATATCCAGCAGCAGATGAGATTCAGGATCAGATTGTGGCTAGTTTGCCCTCGACCGACTTGTATAGGCGAAACTATGCGTCGCCAGTTTGGGCACCGACGTTAGCTGGTTTTGCGATTTTACTGACGATATTTGTGATTGTTGTAATTTTTATTAGAGTGATTTTTTGGATTGTATTGCGCTTATCCCTGTTGTTCGCTTGATGCATAAAAAAGTAGGTTAAAATCCTCTTGACAATTACTTAGCGGGGTCATAAGATAGAGATATATTAACTTAAGGAGGAAGCTAAATGGCTTACGCACATACTAACGGCAAGGGGGTAAAGTACTACTTGCACAAATCTGAAGTTACTCTTCGTGGTGGTAAACCTCAAACAATTTATTTCTTTACTAAAGATGAGAATGGCGGCAAGGGTACACCATGTGACCTTCCTGAAGATCGCGTTGTTTGCGAGAATCCACGCAATGGTTTCTTGACTCTCAAGAAGAAGTAAAATCATTTAAATTGAAAGGGAAAAGTGTTGTAGAAATTACAACACTTTTTTGATGTTTGTTGGTTTGGTAGGGGCGAATTGGGCAGGCATTAACACTGTATAAGCAGAATATTCGAGATAGATACATGATAAAAATGATACAAATACGAAAAATATAGATTATAGAGGCAATCGAAAGACATATAAAAAGTTTGCCCGGGCTTGCGCCCGGGCGGGAAGAATCAAATTTATTAATCAAAGAACGTGATGGTTCCAGTGCGAGTCTTGGCGTTGTAGTAAGCCTTGAACTTGTAGAACTTAGCGTCGTCCGATGATCTGTGCAGAGCGGCCTTGCACATTCCGTGGATATTGAAGCTTTCGCCGGATCCATCTTCATGCTCAATGCCGTGAATTGCCACATCGCTCATGTCCATCGGGACATAGGCGCACCCAGGGTGATTCCGCGGCATCGTGTAGCCGGCTGCAACCCCAAAGTCGATAACGAATTTCGTGGTTTTGCTGTACGCATATTTACATGCGTCGAACAGCGTGTCCTTGTTCGGGCCATTGACGATCTCGTAGTGACGTTCCTTGATTTCGATTCTTTTGGTATTCATACGAATACCTCCTTTCTAAATGTGCTACCCAGATGCCTACGCAAAATGGGCTATTCTACTAACCTCCCATTAGGCTAGTATTCTTATTGTATCACACTTACGCTAATTTGTCAATAGTGGTGTAACTTACTCAGGGTATTAACAGACGAATTTATAGTGGTAAAAATGTGCTTCCAAAGCACATTTTTCGTGCAAAATCGGCATAAAATAGTACCCTAAAACTTCCAAGGTACTTAACAGAAATCTACTACTAAAAAATCGGCGAAAATGCCGAGTTTTATATAATCTGGTGGGGGTACTTGGACTTTGTTTGGCCCAAAGGCCAAACAATTCGGTGGGCGTCGCCTTAATCAATCCAAAACAAGTTTTGGATTGATGTTCGGCTCCTACACCGAGCGAACTTCGTTCTCGTCCAAGCACCTATTAGCAATAAAATAAATCCCAGATGGGATTTCTTTTATTGCTGGTGGGGCACAATTAACCAGGTTTTAACAGCTTATAGAAAATATATTCGAAAAAAGTTGAGCAATGACATCCTCTAATTTTGATAGAGGAGACAAAAAGCGCCCATTACTGGGCGCCACGGCCGAATAGCCGTGCGAAGAAGCCGGGCTTCTTCTGAGGAGTGCTGGTGGCGCTGGAAGCACCGGAAATGTCAGTCTTACCCTGATACTCGTCCGGGAAGCCGAATTCGATTTCGCCTTTGCGAAATCTAATGAGGTCTCCGAGCGAGGCGATTTTATGTCCGAGTTTGTCGAATCTATCGCTTTCCTCGTCAAAATGAGCTTCCCTGTAAGCCTCGTCTTTGGCGTTGAATTCGTCAATGTCAGCAGAGCGTTCTGCCTCGAGACGTTCTTGGAGAGCTTCCAGTTCGGCGAGTGGCATTTCGGCATACTCGTCATAATCAACAATCCAGTCCTGCCCCATGAGCCACTTAACATTCTCATGTTCCTTATAAATACATTCAAAACTGAACCCGTCAGTTGGACTATTTATAAAGAAGAAGCTATCTTCGTCGCCGCCGAACGTTTCATCAAAAAAGTCGCTTGGAAAGACATTTAGTTCATGCATAATATGGGCGACCTCATACTTCTGCAAATAAACCTTATCACTAATTTTTAGTTTCATACCTAATCCCTCCTTCAGTATAGTGATAGCCAGCAATAAAAAGAACGTAGTCCTACCTACTATAGTATAGTAACATACTTTTTAAAAAAATCAATGTGCGTAAGTCTAGTCGTAATGGTATCATCATTGCGTACGTAGGGATTTAACAGATATTTATAGATTGCGTAATGGATAAAAATAGTTTTATAAACCGTTTGGTGGGGGCGAATCAGGCGGGCATTAACAATCTATAAAGAAAATAATAGGGTCAGATTGCTGGATTATTGCAAAAAAGAAGTTCCCGTCTCAGCATAGCTTGTCCTCGTGAACTTCGTATTTTCTATTCTATATAACTGTAAAGCCCCTCATGAGAGGGGCTTTATGTGGGGTAGGATTCAACTAACTTTGGGCCAGAAGGCCAAGAATAGCGGAATTTCCCAAAATGGGTGCAAAGATCGTGGTTGGCTGCTCATGAAGATTGAGGGCTGCCATCATATTGCGATAGCATCTTGCCTTCATAGCGGCAATGCGCACTGGTTCGCCACCCTCAATCGTCATTGCTTCACACGGTTTGATGCCGAAACGCTGTGCGTAAGACTCGATATCGGATAATGCTTTGACCGTATCGAGGTTCACAACGATGCAGCTGTCGGGAAGGATCAGAAGGTTATCTTCTACCATTTTCTTGAGTAGAAGATAATCATCTTCTGTAGCCACAATAATAGCATTCTCCCCAAAATACTGAATCCAACCAGCAAATGCTGCGAGCAGATCAGTATCATTACTCATCTGTTCGATGCCATAATGGCACCAGTCGAAACGAAAGTCGATTGCGTCGCAGTATTCGGGGTATTTACCAGAGGAGCCATAAAACAGCTCCATGACATCATTGAAGTCGTCGCCAATTCTATTCCCATACCACATTGTAGCGGCGAGAACGTGTAAATTCGGCGTTGCGGACTGGACAGCAGCGTAAGTAAAAGCGATATAATTCATAGTTTCCCTCCACGCTTAAGGGTCGCCACCCATAGATTTTTAAAGTACTAACTTAATTCTATCATACTATTGCATTTTTGTCAATACTTATTATGCTTTTAAGCGAAAAAATCAAATTTATATTGCTCAAGGAAACCAAATCAAGATCGACTAAATTGTTTAGGGTATTAACAGACATTTTAACAGGGGCGAAATGCATATTTTTAGCAGGTTTTCGCCATTAAAACACGCGATTTTTGTGCTCTATTTCTACAAGATACTTAACAGGAATTCACTACTAAAAAATCGGCGAAAATGCCGAGTTAGATAAAATCTGGTGGGGGTACTTGGACTCGAACCAAGGACACTGCGTGTATAAGACGCATGCTCTGACCAACTGAGCTATACCCCCCGCTACTTTATTTTATCACAAAATGCTATAATGGTAAGCATGAACGGGATAAAAGGTAAGTTCCGAAGGTTGCGTTACAGGATGAAACATGATGTTTTTGTGGTGGAAAATGTTGTGTTGATGGTGGCGGTTTTTCTGTGCTTGATGTGGACTTATCAATCTATTGCGGCGATGTCTAGGAATTGGGAACTGTCGGAGAGATTAACTGCAGAAAAAAAAGAACTAGAACTGCTTAGTATAGAAGTGGAAACTGCGGAGCTTGAAAACGAGTATTATAAGACTGAAGAATATCAGGAATTGATGGCGAGGAAGTATTTGGACAAGAAAAATCCGGATGAGAATATGGTAGTAATGCCGGAAAATTCTGAAGTGGCAAAAAATAAACACAATGTAGAGGAAAAGGCAGAAGAAGTAAAAAAATATTCTAATGTTGAAAAATGGATGATGTATTTATTCCCGAGTTATTAGCTTGCAGTTTTTCAAATAAAAATGCTTATGTTATAATAAAAGAGTTATGAATAAGTTTGGGCGTGGTTATACGATAGTTGAGGTAGCTTTGTTTTTGGCGATAACTGGTTTGTTGTTTATTGGTGTTGCGATTGGGGTGCAAAGTTCGATTTTTCAGCAAAGATACAATGATTCGGTGCAGAATTTTGCAGAGTTTCTGAGAAGCCTTTATTCGCAAGTAACGAATGTTGAGAATATTTCTACGACTGCAGGACGTTCTAATAAAGCTATCTATGGTAAGCTAGTGACATTTGGGGAGGAGTGGTGCGACGATACTGACGATGAAAATGACGACTATAAGGTCTGTTCGTATACTGTGGTAGGAAATGTGGACGGCGATTATACTACTTCGGATAGTACGTTAAAAATTATGTCTGTCCTTGGGATTGATATTGTTGTGGAAAAAGATAGCGAAAAGATTCAAGCGGGTATTATTGAAACATACACGCCGAGGTGGGGTGCGAAGATAGAAAATACAAATAATGAACCTTTTCAGGGTGCATTGTTAATTGTTCGGCATCCGAGGTCTGGTACGGTGTTTACGTTTTTTGATGATTGGCCAAAAGATGATTTGAAACGAAGCGTAAAAGAGGAAGAAGGCATCAAGGTGATGAATTATGGGAATGTCTCTGGAGTTGGGGGCGTTGAAGAGGGGGCGCTTGAAGGGATGTTTGAACTACGCGATGTTGATTTTTGTATAAATCCGACTGGTAGCAGTAATGGAGTGAGACGGGATATTAGAATAAAGAGTGGAGCCAGGAACGCATCGGGCGTTGAAATAATTGATCAAGACAGTGAGGATAATAAATGCAATAAAAAAGAAGGACAAGCCTAATGAATAAATGTGATAATAAAGGATTTACATTGATTGAGTTGTCTTTGTCGTTGGCTTTTATTTCTGTATTGTCGCTTGCAGTTGTTTTTATAATTAATAGTACTATCGCGTCATACAGGAAGGGTTTGACTTTGAATCAGATTAATACTGTAGGGATGGATTTGGTTGACGATATGCGAACCACTATACAGGGTTCTTCGACAAAATCCGTAGAGCTTGCGCAGAAAGATTGTGAGGGTAATAGGGGAAAGGATGATAACGATAGTAATTGTGAAAATTTGATTTCGATTAGGGTTGTCAAAGAAAATGTACCAATGTTTGGGGCTTTTTGTACTGGGAGATATTCCTACGTCTGGAAATCGGGGGAGTATTTTAGGGATGCGAATGGTGCTAGTGGACCAAGCGTAGTAATAAGTGGTGAGTCTAATACAAATAATCTTGAATTGTCGGATTTTAGATTTTTGAAAGTGAGAGATGATTTGAGGGAGATATGTATGAATTATAAGAGCCACGATGAGGTATTTAATGTAAGTACTTCAGATGAAGAGCCGGTGGATTTGTTGGCGAGTAGTAGTGGCGAAGCAGGATTAGCGTTGTACGATTTGAATGTACCCAATCCAGCAGAAAGCAATGCATCTAATAGTTTGTTGTATTCGGTTTCATTTGTACTTGGGACAATACAGGGTGGAGCAAATGTAAATGCGATGCAATGTGATGCGCCAGCAGATAGTGATGCGAATTTTGATTTTTGTGCGATTAATCAATTTAATTTTGCCGCTTTGGCGACTGGAGAATAGATGATGATAAAGGGAATAAAGAAAGAGTATAAAAAAGGTGCAGCATCGTTTTACATCGTAGCGTTTGCGACGTTAATTTTGATAATTGTAGTAATGAGCTTTGCGACAATAATGATTTCTGAAATGGCGAGAACTTCGAATGATGATCTTGCGCAATCGGCTTATGATTCGGCGCTAGCAGGAATTGAGGATGCAAAGTTGGCTTATTATAATTATGAAGCGTGTAAGGAAAAGGGGGTTTCTGGTAAACCACCTACAGATGATTCGTCTATGGATTGCTCTAGTATAGTTTATTTTGTTGATGGCGGTGAGGAGAATAGTGAAAAAGATTGTGATATGGTGGCAAAGATTTTGGGAAGGGAGTATGATGAAGGTGGAGTGTTGATACAGGAGTCTACGACGGGTTCTAATAATAATATGCAACAGGCATATACCTGTGTAACTATTGAACCGATTTTGTCTGACTATCGTTCAACTTTGAGCGAGAGCAATACAACTCAAGTTGTGCGAGTAAGATTAGCAAATGTAAGTGCAAGTGAAATTAAAAAGGTTAAACTGAGTTGGTATTCAGAGGCAAATGACGAGCTATCAGGTTATAACTATAATAATTTTAGGAATAATAGCGTAACATTTCCTCCGTTAAAAAGCGGGGCACAGGCGGCAGCGCCACCGATGCTTTCGGTAGGGTTGGTGCAAACTGCGGATTCGTTTAGCTTGAGTGATTTTGATGTGACTTCTGATGGTGCGACGAATCGGGGAATGATTTATTTGGTGCCAACAAAAAAAGATGAAAAAGGAAACGTTGAGAATAATTACACGGGCGTATATGATGAGAATGAGGAGAAGAACACGATATCTTCTAGTCAGATTGTAAAGACGAACGATCGGACTGTAAAGAATTTGCCGTTTGCAGTCTATTGTCCTGGATTAGGAGAAAATGAAGAAGAATTTGCTTGTTCAGTGGAGCTTAATTTGCCGTCTCCGATTGGTGGTGAAAGAAATGATGAGACGTTTGCTTTTGTAGTGACATTGCCTTATGGTCAGCCGGATACGGATTTTGCAATGGAATTTTATTGTGGCGAAGGTGGTTGTGGAAAAACTGAGGAGGGAACGGAAGGCAATAGTTTAGCACAACTGAGAGGGATGCAATTAAAAGTGGACTCCACGGGGCGAGCTAATAATCTTTATCGTAGGATTGAAGCAAGGCTTGAGGCGGAAGATACGTTTTTCCCTTATCCGCTTTATGCGATTGAGCTATTAGGCGATGATAAAAATGGGCCGTTACTGAGTAAAGATTTGACTGTAACTAAGGAAAACAATGATTATTCACTTTCTCTTGGTGAATATGGTAACTGGGGCAATGAGTTGACAAAATAGAGGGTCAGGATTTGGCGTTGGTCTTGACATTTCACTAAACCTGCGATATAATATGGGTGTATCGTGGGGTAGAGCAGCCTGGTAGCTCGTTTGGCTCATAACCAAAAGGTCGCTGGTTCAAATCCAGCCCCCACAACCAAAATTAATAGTCAGCTTTTGGTTCAACCTGAGTTACCCCCCTAACTCAGGTTGAACTGAGGGCTGTCTATTTTTTTGTGGTGATTAGATTTTTGGCTGCAAGTTTGATGGCATAAGCGAAGCTGTTGATAGGATGGGGAGTACTGGCGATTTCTAAGGCGGTGAGATTGTGGCGAATAGCGAGGGAGATTTCTGGAGCGAGGAGTTCTGCGTTTGGGGAAACGATTGTGGCACCTAAGATGTGATTGGTTTTGTCTGCAAGTAGTTTGACGAATCCGTGATAAAAATTATTGATTTTGCCAGCTGGAATTTCTTCGAATTTGGTGATTGATTTTTTGTATTTTCGATCACGTTTTGTGAGATCGTCTTCGTTGAAGCCGATAGTAGCGATTCCTGGCAGAGTATTGGTGAGACGAATGAACCCTTGGTAGTTAACTGGGGTTTTACTTTTGTTAATGAGATTGTTGGCTAGAATAGAGCCTTCATAGTCTGCAAGATCGGTGGATGAATCTTTGCCGAGAGCATCACCGATGGCGTAGATGTTTTTAGCGGAGGTTTCAAAATATTTATTAGTGATGATTCCAGAGTTTTTGTATTTAATTCCGGCGTTTTCTAGACCATAATCTAGTACTGGCTGGCTGCCGGTGGCTAGAATAATGCAGTCCGTGCGAATCATTTTTTCGTTGTGGCTATTGCGGAAGATGACGCGTTTGCTATATTCGTCTTGTTCTAGTGCTGTAACTTTACAGTTTGGTAGAACCATGATGCCGAGTTGGTGAACGAAATAGTCGGAAATAACTTCGCTAACCTCTTTGTCTTCGTGCGGCAGAATACGATCAGAAGTTTCTAGGAGGATAACTTTTACTCCAAGTTCGGCATAATATTCTGCGATTTCGCAGCCAGTGGAGCCGGCACCAACTACGATAGCGACTTTGGGTAAGCGACGAATTCTAATGGCTGTTTCGGGTGTGAGATATTTGACGGATTCTGTTCCGGCGATTTCTAGGGTTTTTAATCTAGCACCGGTAGCTAGAATGAAATTATCTGCAGTGTATTTTTGATTGCCTACTGCAACTGTGTGATTATCTAGAAGATTTGCATAACCGTCTATGCAGGTTATTTTAGCGTTTTCATAGGGCTGCTTGTTGTTGCCGTTGCAGTTTGCGATTGTTTTTAGCTGATGGGAAATGGCGGTCGGGAGGCTAAAAGTGAAATCTTGATTTCTGAACTCTGGGAGATTAGAAGCTTTTTGATGAGTGTGCGAGAAGTCTAGTGCTACCTGATATGGCACGTCGCGAGTATTTAAATTAGAACCACCAAATAAGTGACCTTCTATGATAGCAATACGTTTTTTGGTTTTAGCTAAATTAAAGGCGGCGGCGGAACCAGCTGGACCGCTACCGATTATTATGTAGTCAAAATCGTATTTTTTTCCCATGTTTATATTATTTTATCACGATTTTCGTAAACGTAAGCCAAATCTTTGTTGTATTTTTTTAATTCTTTAATGACGAGCCTTTTTAGGTCGTTTTCTGTGATGATTTGTTTGGCTTTTAAAGATTTTTTGACACTATCGAGAGTTTTTTTAATGAATATTTCGGAGGCTCCATTAGCTATGCCGACGGCTTTGGCATCGATTTCTAGTTCTTTTTTGAGTGATTCCTGATTGAAAGTGTTCATTATAGTACCTCGAAGATAATTATTAAAATGGCAAGTAATAAATATAATAGTGAAATAAAAATACGGAAAAAAGTTTTGTTTTTGGTGCGCAATTTTCCTATGTCGGCGAGATTGTGGTTTGTTTGGAAAAGCCCATGTATGAGAAATAGTGGACTGATTGCGATGATGTCGAGGAGAATGATAAGTGCGGAATAGGTGGTTGCGCAAGTACTGATTTGCGTAATAGATATAATAGAAACAAGGTAAATTGGTATTACCAGAAATAGTTCTGGCAAACCCGAAAAGAAACCTAAAACGAAGGCATCGGAACGAGTTTTGACCAGGCAGGCTTTTTGGTCTAGGCTTTTTGCTACTTTTCTTGAAATGAAAAGTTTGGTGCCTGGGTCTTTGCGATAATAGAAAAAGAAAACAATTAAACTTAGGGCGATAAGGATTCCGATGATAATCCAAGTAAACATGTTGTTACCTAGGTTTAAAGTTTCTGGAGAAATGGAAAAGGCAAGGATACTAATTAGGAAAAGAATGAGAGCAATCATAGTTTCGGTTCCAAAAATGAAAAAAATGCTAAGATCGTTGACTTTTGTTTTGGAAAATTTACCGGAAGCGTAATGAAGTAGCAACGCGAAAACACCTGGAATTAGCTTCATGGAAGCTATAATAAGCGTAGACAGTATTAGGATTCCCAAAGAGGTGAAAACACTCATGTTTAAATTATAGCATGGAGGGGGTTGCAATTCTAGAACATTAGTGCTAGGTTGAGTGCCATGAAGAATTTTTTAATAAAAATAGGCATGATTTTATTGATGGGTTTTAGCTGGTTTTTGCCGGGCTGGAATGCTTTTGCTGATGATTTAGTTGAAGAATTACCAGAACTGTACATAAAAGCTATAAATCCTGGGTACACCGTTGATGGTGTTAGTAATGTCGGAGAGATGATTGAGATTGCCCGTAAAGAATCCGACGTACCGATTTCGCTCGCTGGAGCCACTGTAGGCTATACTAATTCAAGCGGGAATGACTCAATTTTGTTTGAGTTTCCCGAGAACAGTTGGATGACTGGCGAGAATATCCTCCTTCGCTTGGCCAGCTCACCTGAGAGTGAGCTGGCAGCCGTGAATTATAGTAAAACTATAGCCATGAAGGCGGGGATTAGTTTGAGCTATAAAGAGGAAATAATAGATAAGGTATGTTGGACTGGAAAAGGGGAGTGTGAGAAGGATTTTAAATCGAGCAACCCTACAACATTGGTGCGGAATTTGGAAACGGGTAAGTTTGAACATTTGGAGGAATATGAGCCAGTTTTTAATCCAGAAAATTACTATGTCGAGAAGGATGAGACTGATCATGTTGAAGTAGCTAGCCAATGCAGGGGATTAGTTTTTTCGGAAATATTGAGTTACTATGAGACTCTAAAAACAGAACAGTTTATTGAGTTATATAATTCTGGTTCGGAACAGATTTTGCTTAATGGATGTCAGATTAAGTATAAAAATAAAATCCATGTATTAAATGGAGTGATTGGCCCAGAAGGATATTATGTTTACTATCCCGTGGAGTTTAGTTTGACAAAAAATCCGACAAACTCTAATATTCTAGAGTTGATTGATTTGGACGGGGCGATATTGGATAGACTTGAATATTTTAATGGACAGAGGAAGGGTACATCATATGCTTTGATTGGCTATGATGAGGTGGGGGATGAAATTTGGAAAACGACATATGCGCCGACGCCTGGTGAAGCCAATAATTATCAGGAATTTAGGACTTGCGAGGCTGGAAAAGTGATAAATGAAGCGACTGGTAATTGTGTAAAAGTGACGACGGTTAGTACAAAAATATGTCCCGAAGGTCAATATTTGAATGTTTTAACTGGTAGATGTAAAAAATATGAAGAAGTTAAGGAGAAGACTTGTAAAGAAGGTTATTATTTGAATCCGGATACAGGAAGGTGCCGCAAAATAAAAGAAAATAATGGAGCTGATTACAGTTTGAAGCCAGAAGAGTATGAAGAGAAATCTTCATTTGTAGCTTTGTATGCGATTCTGGGGGTAATAGTTGTAGGTATTATTTATATAATATATGAATTTAGGAAGGAGATTGTAAAAATAATAAAGAAGATAGTTCGACGAGAAAAGCATTAATTTTATTGGGTAGCTTTTTGGTAAAGTTTGTCGATGATTTCTTCGAACACTGCTTCACGGGTTTGGTCACCATTTACCTCGATGAGTAAACCAAGGGTCTTATAATGTTGTAGAACGGGAAGGGTTTTTTCGCGGAACTCTTTTAGGCGGGTTCTAAAAGTTTCTAGATTTTTATCATCACTACGTTCGCCACGATCATTAAGGGTCTTGGAGGCGTTAAAACGATTTTCGACATCGGCTTCTGAGATATTAAGGAGAATGGCTGCTTTGATATCATGTCCGGCTCCAGAGGCGACGGACATGACTTGAGTTTCTTCGCCTGCCCAGCGACCAATTGAAGATAGGACGAGCGGAGAGCCGAATAAATCACGACGTTCCAGATATGGTAATACCCATTCGTAAAAGAGATTGGTAGGGATGAGCTCGCCATTTTCGGAATAATTTTGTTTAGTTTCGGATTCCATGGTACGTATTATCATGCCAGAAGATAAAAACTTGGCATTTAGGACTTCGGCTAGGCGGATACCCTGAGTGTCTTTGCCGGACATTGGTAAACCAAAGATATTGATTGAGCCTGTACCGAGCCACGATTTGATTTTGCTGATTTTTTCTTCCATGGTTTTATTTTAACATAGAATGGTTAGATTTGCAGCGGTTGGCACTCTTGCCTTTTTACTGCCAATTTTATATAATATATGGTATGGAAATAACCCAACGTCAGAAGGAAATACTTTTTCAAGTTATTGAGGAATATGCTGAAACGGCTTCTCCGGTCGGAAGTGTCACACTTGCGAAATTATTTGGGGTTTCGCCAGCTACAATTCGATCAGAGATGGCGAGATTGGAAGCGTTGGGACTAATTGCGCAACCACATACTTCGGCTGGTCGTGTTCCTACTGATGCAGGATATAGATTTTATGTGAATAATTTGGATGGAGCGGAGAGATTAGTAGATGATGGTGGTTCCGAGAAGGTTAGAGCAGAGAAACGGTTGCTTGAGCGAGGGACGCATGCGTTGGAAGTTAGGGTGAGTTCGCAATCACGAGCGGATTCGGCAATTAGGGGAGCAGTAGATGCATTGGTGGAGTTGACTGGTAATCTTGGATTGGCGACGATTGGAGAACAGTTATATTTGGCAGGCATATCGAGACTTTTTACGCAGCCAGAATTTGTTGATGTGAGAAGAGTACAGGCGGTGGCAAAATTATTAGATAATTTGGAACCGTGGTTGAGAGAAGCGGCTCCTGGCGAAGCCTTGAATATATTTATTGGTCAAGAAAATCCGATTGGAAGAAATTCTGAAGTTTCTTTGATTATTTCTAAATTTCGGTCGCCGTTTTCTGATAAAAGTTATATTGGGGTATTGGGGCCCACAAGACAGAATTATTCAAAAGTGATGTCTCTAGTAAAACATGCGGGGATGATGTTGGAAGAAATATTATTGAAATCAGTTAATTGTTAGGAGAAATATGAGAAAAATGAAAGAAGAAGATATAAAAAATGATGACAAAATAGCAGAATTAACAAATGATTTACAAAGAACGAGGGCGGATTTTGAGAATTTTCGCAAGCAAGTAGAAGCACAGAAGGAAAATGCTAAAAAAACAACACAGTTAGCTACGGTTTATAAAATTCTGCCACTTTTGGATGATTTGGATAGAGCAATTAGTAGTTACGAAGAGTTGAGTCCTCTTAGCAAGTCTCTAGAAAAAACTTTAAATGAGTTGAAGTTGATAAAGATTGTATCAGATGAGGGTGTAGAATTTAATCCAGATTTGCATGACGCAGTAATGGTAGAAGGGGAAGGAGAAAAGGAAATAATAGCAGAAACATTGCGTCCTGGGTACTATTACGAAAATGAGGTATTGCGTCCAGCAATGGTAAAGGTAAGAAAAGTACAATAATTTAATATAGAATAGAGAATGCCCTCTGATTGTGGTTTACTTTTAGAGAAAAAAGTGGTAAAATAGGTGGAAGTTGAAAGGAATTATTTATGGCTGAATATAAATTAACGCTAGAAAAGCGAGAATTAACTGGAAAAAAACTTAAACATTTGAGAAAAGATGGGTTTATCCCTTCGGTGGTTTATGGCGGAAAAGAACCAGTGCTTTTGGCATCGGAGTATGTTGCGACCGAGAAAATATTGGGGAAGGCGGGCTACCATTCTCCTATAGATTTAGATATGGCGGGGAAAAAGCAACTTGCTATAGTGAAGGATGTACAGGTTGACCCAGTTTCAAGAAAAATTTTAAATGTTGAATTTCAAGCTATTTCAGCAAAAGAAGCTGTTGTGGCAACTACTCCAGTTGTAATTATTAATTTTGAAGAGAGTGATGCCTCAAAGATTTATCATTTTGCAATGACGCAGTCGGTCGAAGAGCTAGATGTTAAAGCTAAACCGGCAGATTTACCAAAGGAATTAGTGGTGGATGCTACAAAAATGGCGACAGTTGAAGACAAGTTAACTATAGCCGACATACAATTGCTGACTGGCGTTGAATTTGCTGACAAGGAATTGAATACCGAACAGGTGGTAGCATCACTTTATGATCCAGCGGCAGAAGCAGAAAAGCGCGAAGCAGAGGAGAAGGCAGCAGCTGAGAGTGAGCCAGTTGATGTGGCTGATGTTCCGGCAGATAACGGTACAAAACCGGAAAACGAAGAAGAAAAGACAGAAGAATGATATACTAAGTTTTTCCAAAATAACCCCTTAAGGGGTTATTTTGTTGGATTAGGATTGGTGCAAGACATTCGTATTGGCTGTCAGGCGTTCAAGAAGAGCGGATTGGGTAGCTTCTTTATTAGAATTATCTCCTTTCCAGACATTTAGAGCGGGATCTTGAAGCGCGCGTGAAAACGAGAAAGTTACTGGCCACGGGAATGGTCCATTTTTTATGATTGCAGCGAGATTATCTGTGGCTTGTTCTGGAGTCTGTCCTCCCGATAAGAAGACGACTCCGGCTAGCCCTTCTGGTATGTGACTTTTAAGCGTATCTGCAGTTGTTTGCCCGATTTCTTCTGGGGTAGATTGAGATTCATATTGTTTGCCGGCGAGGACCATATTGGTTTTTAGGATACAGGCTCTTAGATTGACATTGTGATTTGCGAGATGTTTGAACAATGTGTCTAGAACAAGAGAAGTGATTTCGGCGTTTTTTATGATTGAATAATTACCATCATAAACTACTTCTGGTTCTACTATTGGGACGAGTCCACATGATTGACAAGAGGCTGCATATTTTGCAAGTATTTCACAATTTTTTTCTATGGCATAGTTGGTGGGTGTGAGCATGGTGCCGGTATCAGAGAGGTGAATTTCGAATGCGGCTCGCCATTTGGCGAAACGTAATCCCATTTGGTAATATTCTTTGAGGCGATTTTCTAGTCCTTTTAGACCTTTGGTGTAAGTTTCTGTAGATTGATTCAGTTCTGGATTGGTTTCGTTGAGTGGTGCAAGACCTTGATCGACTTTGATTCCTGGAATGATACGTCTGGAGGTGAGATAATTGACGCAATTTTGGCCGTTAGTGTTTTGGCGGGCAGTTTCGTCGAAAAGAATGATTCCATTGATGTATTTTTCGAGATTCGGGGTAGTGAAGAGGATGTTACGATAATCGCGACGATTGTCGTAGGTGTCGGGGATATCTAGCTGTGCGAATTTTTTCTTGATGGAGCCGCCTGACTCGTCGGCTGCTAAAATACCTTTGTCTTTTAAGACTAAATTGTTTGCAATTAATTCAAGTTCGTTGTTAGGGGTAAGTGTTTTGGCGATTTCTTGTAGTTTTGGTAAGGAGAGGACGGAGTTTATTTTTGAGTTTTCTAGATTTGCACGTGCTATTTTGAGACTGTCCTCTACTGAGAAACCGAGAATGAAACAACCAAGGATAGTAGCGGAAGCAATTGAAAAGGTGGAGAGATGTGTAAACAAGTCTGGACGATAAATGGAAAATTTTTCGGTGATATCTAGATAGGATAGATGATTTTCCGAGATGTGGATGGTTTTTTCGTTGGGGATTTGTGCTGATTGGAGCGCGTAATAATATTCCGATTCTTTGTGGTTTTCTAAGAAGACTAAACTGGCTCTGTGCAAAAGAGAATCTGAGTTTTGATTGTCAAAACTATGGACGTAGATGATTAATTTGGTTTTGGGCGAAGTATCGAGGTAGGTATTGATTTTTTGAATAGTTTTTCGATCCAACTTGGCGGAACGGTCAATATAGAGATAATCAATCGATTCAGATGGTGGAGTAAAAGTAGAATTTCTGAGTTTATGGGGTGTAAAATAAGTTACTTTGTCGTCTGAGATAAGTATATAACGGTAAACTGAGGGTGAATTGTGTGTGGTAGGTTCGTCTTCAGAGAGGTTGAAATTGGAATCTGAAATGGACGCTTGTAATCCGAGTTTTTGAAGGACTTCTAACGTAACGGCGGCACCACCATAGTTACTGCTGCGATTAAAAAAGTGATGCTCGCTGGCATTGAATTCGAGATCGAGCCATTTGATACCGTTTTTGTCAGTCTCGAAACGTTCTGTTTGATTGTCGAGATTCAGATAAACATCTTTTAAGACATTGCCCACGATTACAATATTCATAAGAATATTGTAACATAGCATGTTATAATAGTTTTATGAAAACTTATATCGTGGGCAATTGGAAGCTGAATTTTACAGTTGGAGAAGCTTCTATATATCTTCATAAGTTACTAAAGGCACTGCCAAATTATCGTGATGTGGAGGTGGTTGTAGCGCCATCTACGATAGCTTTGCAGCCGTTGTCTTTGCAAGTGGATAGACATAAAATTAAACTGGCGGCTCAAAATGCTTTTTATAGAGATTATGGTGCTTTTACGGGTGAGACGTCGTTTTCTCAGCTTAGAGGAATCGTGGATTATGCGATTATTGGTCATTCTGAGAGACGATATATTTTCAGGGAAGACGATAAAATGGTACAGAAAAAGGTTGCTGCTGCAATTAGAAATAAGATAATTCCGATTTTGTGTGTTGGAGAGACGGAATCTGAAAGGGCTTTTGGCGAAACTGCTGATGTAATACGCGACCAAATAGTTGGTGGACTTACAGATGTGGGTGATGATGATTTAGATAAAGTGATAATCGCGTATGAGCCAGTATGGGCAATTTCTAGCACAAAGGTGGCGAAATTAGCTTCGCCGGACGAAGTATCTGAGGCGATAAAAATGATAAAAAAGATTCTTTGTGATGTATATGGGGAAAAGAAAACAGCAGGGATTCCAATTATGTTTGGTGGTAGCGTAAATCCGTCGAATGCGGGGGCCTATTTGACTGTACCAGGGGTAAATGGGCTTCTTATTGGTGGAGCAAGTTTGATTTTGGGTGAATTTATTGATATAATCAATACAGCTAAAAGAGTAGGATCATGAATAAGAAATATATGGATTTTGTGCCAGCTAAGTCCAATAAAAGGGCGATGAGTCGGGATGACAAAACTAAGTCAAAAGCTAGACCTGAATTGGTTTATCCGGTTTCTCAATCGAGGAAAGTAGTGGCGACGAGTGGGGTAGGTTCCGTTCAGAAAAAACCCAGTGTTGGTACCAGAAGAGTGGGCGCTAGTTCTGCGGCGATGAGTGTTCCGGCAAGGAAGAGTCCTAGTGTAAAGAGGGCGGGGACTCCTGTTCTTGGTGTGGTTGAAGATTTGAATTCAAGATTTGTAGAAAATGATTTACCAAAGCGACCACTTGGCAATCCTGAGCGGACGAAGGGTGACAAAAAAGAATCAAAGTCGGCAAAAATGAGGATGTTTGACAGAAAAAAGGCCTCCAGGTCTGTGGAAAAACCTGTGGAAAAAAATGGTATATTAGGTGATAAGAAGACCTTTGTGCCACCAAAATCTCCTTTTATAAATATGGAGAAAGTGACGAAACGTCCGCTTTCTAGAAATGTCTATCAGAAGAAAGTTGAACCACCGAAAGAAGAACCAAAGGGTCCTGTTACGATAATCAGCAAGCCGGAAAAAGAGGCTCATGTGAGCTTGGTGGTGGTAGTAATATTGACGATTATATTGGGGGCAGCAGCTGGTACGGTGGCGTTTTTGTTGCTACCGAAGTAATCATATGGTATAATGTGAGAATGGTGGGATTAGCTCAGATGGTTAGAGCGTCTGATTGTGGTCCAAATCATCGC
>CAYXTS010000010.1:20236-20700 GCA_964468665.1 uncultured Candidatus Saccharibacteria bacterium | reverse complement strand
CAAATTGACCGTTCTCGAAGTAAATGAACTAAAAAAGGTCCTCAAGGACGAATATGGCATCGTGCCAGCTGCGGCTGCCGTTGCCGTAGCAGCTGGTCCTGCTGCTGATGCAGGTGCTGCTGCTGACGAAGGCAAATCTGAGTATGACGTCGTTTTGAAAGACGCTGGCGCTCAAAAGATTGCCGTGATTAAGGCTGTCAAGGAAGCTACTGGTCTTGGCCTTGGTGAAGCCAAAGCTATCGTTGATGGTGCTCCTGCTACCGTTAAGGAAAAGGTTGCCAAAGACGAAGCTGAAGCTATGAAGAAGGCTCTCGAAGTAGCTGGTGCTACTGTTGAATTAGCTTTATTCATATCTTGGTCGGCTAATGTTACCAGAAATCACTCGGTAGGGTGTTATTTTGGTAAAATGTTAATATGAAAGATTTTGATTATCTAATTGATGGCGAAGTATATTTTGACGCTGC
>CAYXTS010000010.1:0-20226 GCA_964468665.1 uncultured Candidatus Saccharibacteria bacterium | reverse complement strand
GCTGAAGCTATGAAGACGGCTCTCGAAGAAGCTGGTGCTACGGTCGAACTCGCCTAAATAATTAAATGGTTAGCTAATTGTACTTCATGGCGAATTTAAAATCCTCAATGATAAAAATTCGCCAAGATAAAAAAATACAACATTCGTCGGATTGTTTCGGAAATTACATTTTCCTCAACAATCCGGAAAGTTGTATTTTTTATATGGGAATTTTTATATATTTCGGCTTTTTAAATTCGCCATGATATAATTACTGCATGAGCGATTTTGATTATTTAGATAAGGGGGAAGTATATCTAGACGGAGCTTGTCAGAGCTTGAGGCCGCGTCCAGTAATAGATGCGATAAATAGTTACTATACAGAACATAATTCCTGTGGAGAACGGGTTAAATATAAGTGGGGGGTAGTGACGGACGAAAAGGTGGAGGCTACGCGCGAAAAGGTACTGAAATTTTTGAAATTGTCGTCACGTAAATATACTGTTTCGTTTACCCTAAACACAACATATGGAATAAATTTAATTTTGTCACAATTAAAGCCCGATGGTTTTAAGAAGGTAATGACTAGCGAAATCGAACATAATTCACCGTTTCTTGCTACCATGGCATTTAGCAAGCGCACTGGATTACCACGGGAAGTTATGAAACGCAATGACGATGGTTCAATTGATATAAAAAATTATGATTTTAATAAAGCTGTTGTAGTTATAAATTGTGCCTCGAATTTTGATGGCAGAAAACTATTGAATATTAAAGATATCGTTAAAGCCGTACATAAGGCTGGTGGAATTATTATTATTGATGCAGCACAAGCGATGTCGCATTCGAGTGATATTTTGCATGGTGTGGATGTAGATGCAATTTGTTTCTCGGCACATAAAATGTATGCGCCATCACTTGGCGTGATTGTTTGGCGAGATGATTTGATGGACAAAATGGTGGAGGGTTTTGTAGGCGGCGGTATGGTAGATGATGTTGAAGAGAGCGCCTACGTTTTATCCGCAACAGGGAAAGAGCATCGCTATACTAGATTTGAATCTGGTTTGCAGGCTTGGGGTGAGATTGTGGGGCTAGGTGCAGCAATTGATTGGTTGGAAAAGTTACCAAAAACTGCCTGGCGAAATTTGGAATCTAATACAGAAGAACTATTTAATTTCTTAGACGGGTCCGAAAAAGTACATTTAGTTAATAAACAAGCGAACCCTACAATGTCATTTTATGTAGATGGGCTTGATTCGCATCTTTTGGGTAATGCTTTGTCTCGGGAAAATATTATGGCGCGAACTGGATATTTTTGCGTGCATTATTATCTAGATCATGTATTAGGGATGCCGCCACTAATGAGATTTTCGTTGGGGCTACATAATCGCCCCGAAGATGTTGCAAAAATTAAAAAAGTTATGGAAAAAATTATTTGCTAGGCAATAAAGCCTAGCAGAAACCAACCTTTGAAAAGCGTACCTAGAGGCGCTTTTCTTATGTTATTTATATAATTTTAATAATTTTATGCTAAAATGATTATATTATGGTGTGTATAGCTGCTTTTATTATATTGGCTCTTATCGGCGTATTTGTGGCACTGATTTCTATATTTAAACCAAAGGTGGGGAAAGCCTATCTAAAGGCCCTGAAAAAAGCATGGGGGTGTCTATGGAAAAAGGTGCGCCTACAAAAATGCGAAACTGGTTTTAAGGAGGACGTAAAAAACACCTTGCTTAGCCGAATTATGCTAAAACATCCAAAGTGGGTGAAGCCCTTGTCTGTGATTATAGAAATACTGTCGGTTGTGATTGTGGTGGTTGCAGTTTGGGCGATTTTAACTGCCATAAAATCACTTCTGGCATTATGGGCGCTTGGCTCCTGCAATGTAACTAAACCATCCGCATGTTCCTTAGGGGCGGAGGTTTGCTCAATTGACGAATCTGAGCCGTCGAATCCGATTGAGGCAACTGGACGTTGGTTCACGGAATGGGGTGAAATTTTTGAGGCAATTCCAGATAAATTCCGTACTTATAACGCTGAGGATTATGATTTTAACTATATTTCAATTAATATCACCGAAACAGAGGGCCTACCGACGGCGGTTGATATTTTTGACCCTGGTTGTTCTGTGTGCATGATTTCATATCGTAATCAGAAGGCAGCTGGGTTTTTCGACTCTTATAATGTCAGATTGGTACCTTTCGCAATTCAAGACGCAGATGACAATTTTAAATTCAAGAATTCTGAGCTAGTAGTACGCTATATGTTTGCGGCTGAAGATATAGAGCCGGGTCTTTCGCTTGGCATAATTGATCGTATATTTACTGGTAAGAATCATGATGATATTTCTTATCAAAATATGTTTAACGATGATTATTCTACAGAGGAAGCAAAAGCAAAGCTAGAAACGTGGCTACTTAGTGACGGAGCAAGCACAAAAGATATCGAGAGAATACGTTCTATCGCGGAGTCAGACGAAATTACTGACATTATGCAGAAAAACCGAGAGTTGGTTGAAAAGACTATTAGAGTGAAAGGTATCCCTACTATGATATACGACGGCAAGAAACATACTGGACTTTGGAAAAATTCTTAGGTTTATATGTAATTTTTACAACAATTTGTGTGTGACCGATGTTTTTTAGGTGGAAAACTATGTAAAATTCTGCTTGACTTTGAAATCGTTAAGGTATATTATAATAATGATATTATATTTAGACAGGATGCGAGGTGATGTCTGAAATACCAGAAAAACAAATAAAACGACTGCGTAGTCTGCTGGGTGATGCGGAGACTAATTTATCTGCTGCTAAAGAGTTATTAAATTCAATAATTGGTGATGGTGAAGCAATTTCTACGCCTAGAGATATGGTAGTTTCTGGGCCTGAAGGGAAGATTATTGAGGGTATTTTTGATGGACAGATTATGATTGGGCCTGACGGCAAAAATTATCCTGTTCCAGCGAATTATGCTTCCAAGTCTAAGCTTGTTGAGGGCGACATCATGAAACTCACTATCACGGAGGATGGCAAGTTCTTATATAAGCAGATTGGTCCAGTTGAACGTAAGACCGTAATTGGTAATTTGACTCATCATGATGATAAGTACTTTGTTGAGGTTGGCGGAAAAGAATACCAGATTTTATATGCTTCTGTTACTTACTTTCATTTAAGGGAGGGGTCGCAAGTTTCTGTGACTATCCCCGCAAAAAATGAGGATGCGACTTGGGCGGCGGTTGAAGCTGCATTATGAAATCTCTATACCGTAGATATAGGCCACTCCATCTTAGTGATGTAGTGGGACAAGAGCAAGTAGTCACTGCATTAGAAAATTCAATTAAAAACGATAAAATCAGCCACGCCTATCTTTTTGTGGGCCCAAGAGGATGCGGTAAGACTTCTGTGGCCAGAATACTAGCGCACGAGATTAACGGTTTTTCTTATGAGCTTGAGGATGACTACGTTGATATTATTGAAATCGACGGAGCTAGTAATCGTGGAATTGAAAACATTAGAGATTTGCGTGAGAAAGTTGCAATTGCTCCGACAAAAGGAAAATATAAAGTATATATTATTGATGAAGTCCATATGCTAACTAAGGAGGCTTTTAATGCTTTACTAAAAACTTTGGAAGAGCCACCAAAACACGCAGTTTTTATTATGGCAACAACCGACGCATACAAAGTGCCGGTTACAATTACTTCTCGTGCTCAGAATTTTGTATTTAGACTAGCGGATGCAACAACCATGCATAGCTTTCTATCATCAGTATCAGAAAAAGAGCATATTGTCATAGATGATGATGCTCTTGATGTAATCGTGAAAAAGGGTGGTGGCTCGTTTCGTGATTCTTTGTCACTGCTTGATCAGATTTCCACTATGTCAGATGATAAGATTACGAAAGATTTAATTATTTCATTACTTGGACTACCAGAAGAAGAGAAAATCAATAAATTACTAAACAATTACGTTGCTGGTGATGTAAACGAAATATCTTCTGGCTTGAAAGAAATTTTTGTGTCTGGCGTTAAGTCCGAGACTTTGGTCGAAGAGCTTATTTCATCAATTATTGCTTCTCCGAAACCGGAGTTGATGTCATTGCTTGCCAAACTTCCCGATGTAAGGCCACCCTTCACAGAAGCAAAACTTCTAGTTGCATTTCTTGAAAATAGCAACGGACAAAATTATCAACCCACCAACCTAGTGATGCCAAGCACTAAGCCAACTGTCTCCAAGAAATCTAGTAAGGAATCTCTTGAGACAAATGTCGAGTTTAATTGGGATGATTTTTTAGTAAAAGTTAAAAAACTAAATGATGCAATTTACGCTCAATTGCTAAAGACTAGGCACACTTTTCATAACAATCATCTTGAAATTTTTCCAGATAAGCGCATAGTAAAAACAATTTTGTCGAGAGATAATAATAAAAGAGTTTTAACTGGCGTCGTGGGTCATAATGTAAAAATTACAATTCATGATTACGAAGATACCCCTCATGAAGAAGTGAATGACGATTTACTGTCAAAAATTTCTGGTATAATGGGAGGAGAGGTAAAAAATGATGGAGGAGGAAGCCCGTTCTAGCAAAAATGGTGGGAGAGTGCCACCACATGATTTAACTGCAGAAAAATCATTGCTCGGTGCAATAATGCTGCAGGATGATATTTTGCCTGAAATTTTGACGATTTTGAGGGCGAAAGATTTCTACGAGAAACGGCACCAGATTATCTTTGAGGCTATGTTGCATTTATATGACCAGCACAAGCCTATTGACCTTTTGACGCTAACATCTGAACTTAGAACGGAGAAAAAATTAAAAGAAATAGGTGGCGCACCATACTTGACGGAATTATCTAATTTCGTGCCCGCCACTTCTCATGCTAAGGCCTATGCTGATATTATCGAAAAAGCATCCGTAAGACGCCGATTAATAAAAGCAGGCTCCGAAATTGCCAATAAGGCGTTTGAAGAGGGAGCCAATACTAATGATTTGGTTGGCGCTGCGGAGAGGGAGCTGTTTGAAGTTTCGGATAAGATAGTAAAAAGTGATTATGTAGCGATGGATGAACTTCTAGCTGATGCTTTTGACAGGCTAGAAGAGCTACATAAAAACAAAGGTACTTTGCGTGGCCTAAAAACTGGTTTTCGCGATCTTGACAAAAAAACTGCTGGTTTTCAAAAGGGCGATTTAATTATAGTTGGCGCGCGTCCTGCCATGGGTAAGACGACTTTTGCGCAGAATCTCGCGTACAATATTGCTAGTATAAACAAAAAGGGCGTTTTGTTCTTTTCGATGGAGATGGCTGCTAATGAGATTATTGACCGTATGATTTCTGATGTTTCTGGGGTCGATAACTGGAAAATGCGAACCGGTAATTTATCAGATGAAGAATTCCAAAAAATCGGTGATGCGTTAGGTGAAATGGACGAAATTCCGATTTATATTGATGATACCAGCTCAATGACGATTGTAGAGCTCAGGAATAAGGCTAGACGAGCTATGCATGATCGTAATATCGGTATAGTAATTGTGGATTATTTGCAACTAATATCTGGCTCTGATAGATATGCAGGTAATCGCGTACAAGAAGTCACAGAGATATCTCGTGGTCTAAAAATACTCGCTAGGGAATTGGAAATACCAGTGATTGCCCTGGCACAGCTATCACGTAATGTAACTGGACGAGAAGACCCTAGGCCAGTCTTGTCGGATTTGCGCGAATCTGGCTCGATTGAGCAAGATGCTGATCTCGTAATGTTTTTGCACCGTCCTGATTATTACAAACAAAATGATGATAATTATGAAGAAACTCATATCACGGAATTGCTTGTTGCGAAGCATCGACATGGGGCAGTTGGTAAAATTGAATTGTACTTTCATCCTGAGCTACTACGTTTTATGTCACTAGATACGACTCGAGAATAATATTCAGCCTAAACATTAGCTTTTTCAAAAAAGAATATGATATAATAGTTCTGTGAAGAAAATTATTATTTCTAAACTTTTTTTGTATCGATATAGGTTTATTATCGGTTATATTATTTTGGGTTTGGCATTTACTGTACTGTTATTCTTATTACCGGTAATTGCGCAAAATGGACTTTCCGAGGCCGAGATTAATTCCGCAACAAGTTCATATTATTTTGGAAAAGCAGGTATTGTAAATGGAGATTTGGTGGATATGCCATATAGAATATTGCAAAAATATTCAATCGTTATTTTTGGGCTTACGACTTATGCGGTAAAATTGCCAAGTATCATCATTGGATTACTACTTGGTTTGTTGCTGATACTACTTCTTAACCGTTGGTTTAAAAGTAATGTTTCGCTCTTGGCGTCATGTCTGATTGTTCTTTCTACTCCATTTTTGTTTCTGGCAGGCTCTGGCACTCCTTTGATTATGATTGTTTTTTGGCCAACTTTGTTGCTATGGCTAGGTTCGAAAATTCAAGGTGAAAAACGTCCAAAACCTTTATATTCTATTGCATTTGCCATTATAATGTTGCTCTCGATTTTTACTCCATACATGGTGTATTTTGCGGTTTTTTGCGTTATCTTTGTCCTGTTGCAGCCTCACCTTCGTTTTGTTATAAAAAGCTTACCTAAATTACCATTAATAATTGTGGGCGTATTACTACTTGCCATATTTGTTTTGCT
This sequence comes from uncultured Candidatus Saccharibacteria bacterium, assembly GCA_964468665.1. Classification (GTDB taxonomy): domain Bacteria; phylum Patescibacteriota; class Saccharimonadia; order Saccharimonadales; family Saccharimonadaceae; genus Nanosyncoccus. The sequence continues at coordinate 13,587 of CAYXTS010000010.1, read as the reverse complement.
AGGCATTAATATTATTAATCATCCAAACACTCTTATGGAATTACTTTTTGGAAAAGATTTTCACATTGGTAATTTCTTTGGTAATATTGCAACTGGTTTCGCGCCTCTATTCTCGTGGTTTAATGGTATCGAGAGTGTGTTCTTGTCTCCTTTGATTAGTCTGCCGATTTTTGTTTTAGCGCTGATTGGGCTATTTTCGACAACTAAGGGATTTTTTGCCTCTCGCAATTCTATCGCTTCAATGCTAATAGTATTTTGTATCCTTATTACTGGTTTTAACCCAGATGCAGTTGTGTTCTTTATCTTGCCATTTTCTATTTTGGTTGCGCATGGATTAAAGTATCTCTTGGAGAAATGGTACGGCCTATTTCCAGAAAACCCATACGCTAGAATATCTGCATTGATTCCTCTGACGATTTTGTTTGTGATGATGATATTGCCGAATTTATTGCAATATATATATGGTTATAGATATAATCCAAATGTCGCTAATGAATTCGACTACAACTTGAATGTAATTAGGCGGAATTTAACTAATGAAAACTTAGTTGTTTACGAAAACTATGATTTCTATAAAATATTGGAATCCTCTACTGATTTGACCGTTTCTAATGAGCTCGGGGAAAATGGGGCGGTGGCTGTTCTCGGCAAGCTAGATGAAAAACCAAAAAACTACAGACTTTCTCGAATTATCACTTCACCGATGCGCGATAATTCTGATATAATATATCTATACACTATAGAAGAGCTAAAAGAAGGAGAATAATATGGGTCAAACTATGGACCAGATGAAGCTTTTGAATCAATTACGCAAAGCACAAAAAGAACTAAAAAATGAAATTGTCGAGGTTGAAGCTGGTGACGGCGCTGTTGTAGTGCAGATAAACGCTGAGTTAAAAGTCAAAAAAGTAAAAATTGATCCTGAAAAAGTTGACTTGGATGATATCCATGAACTTGAACGATGGATTGAGAATTGCATGAGAGATGGTTTTGCCAAGGCTCAAGAAATCGCTACCGATAAGATGAAGCCGCTAATGGGCGGACTCGGAAATCTCGGACTCGGAATGTAAAATGCTACCAAAAGCTCTGGCTAATACTATTGATGCTTTAGCGATGTTGCCAGGTGTGGGCCCAAAAACGGCTGAAAGGTATGCATACTACCTTTTTAAGAATAATAAAAAGATTGCTGAAAACATTGCGGAAACACTTTTAGCTTTGGACTCGGGCGTAAAATCATGTCCTATTACTTTTGCATTGATTGATGCCGACGAGGAATATTCCAGTTTTTACGATGACCCTGCACGCGATAAATCAATAATCCTGGTAGTGGAAGAGCCTTTGGACATCTATGCGATTGAACAAACTGGAGCGTATAAAGGTACCTATCATGTGCTTGGTGGTGCTATTTCACCGATTGATGGGATTACGCCAGAACAGCTTCATATCAATGAATTACTAAAAAGAGTGGAAGATGATAAGGCTGAGGAGGTCATTATCGCTACTAACCCTTCTATTGAAGGAGAGTCAACGGCGCTTTTGCTTGACAAATTACTCAGTGAAAAGTTCCCGGATTTAAAAATTACTCGGCTAGCTCGTGGTTTACCACTTGGGGTTGATTTATCTTATGCCGACCAAATCACGTTAAGTGCTGCGCTAGAAAACAGAACCAGTATATAAACTTCGTGACTAGTCAGTTTTCTACACCTACACGTGTTGCATTTTTTTTGATTTTTTAATGTTATAATCTAAGATATGGAAAAGAATTTCAGGGTGCGACTGATTTGTGGATTAATAATATTTATTATTGCTCTGATTGGTTTATATACCTTTGGTAGTGCACCTTTGAGAGTCGCTTATGCTCTATTTGCTATCGTGGCCGGTATCGAGCTATTTAGCTTTTTTAAGAAAAAGGTGACTATTCCTGCCGTCATTTTAGCTATTTTTGAAATAGTATTTTTGATTATGAGCTCAATTTTTGTAGCTAAAGTTGGCGTTATTGAAGTTTGGTATATTATACTAGGGGTTTGCGGATATGATATTTTTGCTTACCTTTGCGGTAAGGCAATAGGCGGGAAAGTTTTCAAGAAATCTCGTCCGTTTCCACATATTTCCATGAATAAAACTTGGGAGGGGACGATTCTTGGTCTTGTTGTATCTGTTGGATTGGTGGCATTATTGATGTTTTCACTTGGCAGAACTGATTACGTCTTTCTACTTAGTGGCCCCTTGGCGCTAATTGGCGATTTATATGAAAGTCTGATGAAAAGAAAATTCAAGATAAAAGACTCAAATGAAATATTAATCAAGAAAAATAAGTTTTTCACAAATCTAGAACTGCTAGTGGGGGGGTCTGAAGGCCATGGTGGTTTCTTGGACAGAATTGACTCGACAGCTTTTGCAGCTAGCGTTTTCTTGATTATTTTCCTAATTATATAGATCTTGGGTGTTATAGTATTTTTTTTCTGTGCTCAACTTTCCAGGGACGAACCCCTGCGAATTTGGCCGCCAGAACATCAGTCGACCATTTGTCACCTAACATGACAGTTTCATTAGGATTAACATTGTAAGTGTTCATGGCTTCGGTAAGTTTTTTACTCATGGGTTTTTTAGCCCACCAAACACAATCAACCTCAATGGGTTCGCAAAACTTCTGCATCATTTTTTTGCGACCATTATTAGAGATTATTACGATTTTGACGCCGGTCTTTTTACAATCTGCTACCCAATCTTGCAGCTCGCTAGCGGGTTCTTTTTCGGAATGGAGGCGGAGAGTATTGTCTAGGTCGCATAAAAGGAGTTTGACATTCTCCCTCTTTAATAATTCTGGTGTAACATCCTCAAACCGCTCAAATTTCTTATCAGCACAAAAAATAGTCATACTTAAATTATATCACACGCTCGGTGGGTCCTGTCACGAATTCTCCCCCAAAATTTTTACTAATCGTAAAACATTTTGGGGGTCCCCCTATTCGTGTCACCCACCGATATGATATAATTTAATTATGTACAATGTTTTTGGTGATTTTGTAAAAGACAAGCAGAAGATTTGCATAATTCAAGCGGAAAATCCGGACGGAGATTCGCTTGGTTCGGCAATTGCCTTGGATTATCTACTGACAGACAAAGAAGTGTCTTTGTACTGTCCGGTAGACATACCTAAATATTTGCGATATTTCAAGGATTGGTCTAGGGTGACAAATGAATTTGATTTTAAAGCGGACGGATATATTATCGTAGATACGGCGGCAGAGGTGTTACTGTCTAAGTTGTTGGATGATACCGCTATTAAAAATCGATTATACTCGGCTCCCGTATTAATAATAGACCACCACGAAACAGAAGATAATCTTGATTTCCCGCATGAAAGCATTATAGAAGTAAGACCAGCCTGCACGGAAGTTATTTACAGAATCGCCAAGGAACAAGGGATTGAAATAAACAAAGACGCTGCGGAGGCGATTTTCCAAGGGATTTTGTCTGATACCTTGGGATTAACTAGTAATTCCGTGACGGCGGAAACATTTGAAATTGCAGCAGACTTAACACGACTGGGAGCCGATATTTCTGAGTTGGAAGACAGGCGACGAGAATTTATGAAAAAATCTCCTCGTATTTTAGACTACAAGGCAGATTTAATTAAAAGGATTGAATATTCTTTGGACGGAGAACTAGCCACAGTACATATTCCGTGGGACGATATACGCGAATATTCTGATGAGTATAATCCGAATGTGCTGATCTTGGAGGAAATGCGGTTGGTAGAGGGGGTACGTGTGGCAGTTGCAGTTAAAACATATCCTGATGGCAAAGTAACGGGCAAGATCCGGTGTGGTTCGGATACACCAATTGCCGAGAAGATTGCTGGATATTTTGGTGGGGGTGGTCACCCATATGCGGCTGGTTTTAGGACTTATGATACAAGTTATGAAGAAGTGGTAAGAGATTTAATTAAAATTATCCCGGAGTTGATAAAAAATCATGAAGACTAATTTAGTTATAAAACTAGCGAAATTTGAAGGGAATTGTAAAAGATGAAACTATACAATACGGCATCAAAAAAACTAGAAAACTTTAAGCCACTTGGTGAGGTGGTAAAGATATACACCTGTGGGCCCACAGTGTATAGTGAGGCACATATCGGGAATTTGACCGCCTATATATACTGGGATTTGCTAGTAAGAACACTGCGCATGAATGGTTATAAGGTAAAAAGAGTTCTTAATTTGACTGATGTAGGGCATCTAGTGTCAGATGCGGACGAGGGTGAGGACAAGTTGGAGAAAGGGGCCGAGAGGGAAGGTTTGTCGGTATGGGAGGTGGCAGATAATTATATCGAGAAGTTCCGTCAGGATTACAAAGAGTTAGAACTGACCGAGCCGGAAATCTGGGCTAGGGCTACGGATTATATTGCCGAGGATATGGAAGCGGTGGATTTGATGACGGAGCATGGGTATACTTACGAGACGGCAGATGGAGTGTATTATGACACGTCTAAGTTTGGTGGCTATGCGGATTTTGCCAAGCTAGATGTAGCTGGTCTGCAGGCTGGGGCCAGGGTAGGATTCTCAGATGAAAAACGTAATGTTTCGGATTTTGCGGTATGGAAATTCATCAAACCGGGTGAAAAACATGCAATGCGTTGGGATTATTTGAATCGTCCTGGTTACCCAGGGTGGCACCTAGAGTGCGCTACAATCATCCACAAAGAACTAGGTGAGCCGATAGATATTCACACTGGAGGGATTGATCATATTCCGATTCATCACACCAATGAGATTGCCGAGTGCCATGCGGCCTATGGTCACGATTTGTCTAAATATTGGTTACATTGTAATTTTATTACGATTGACGATGAAAAAATTTCAAAATCACTAGGTAATGTTTATTCACTGTCAGACCTGAGCGAGCGTGGATTTCGGGCGATGGATTACAAAATGTGGGTCCTCTCTGGGCACTACCAGGGGACGAGAAATTTCACTTTTGAATCGCTAGAAGCGGCTAAAGCTCGGAGGCTGAATTGGCGAAATCGGATTGCAGAATGTTATCAAACTGATGCTATTCCTGATGGCGCTTTTAGTAAAATTTTGGAAGCCGTATCAGATAATCTAAATTCTGCCGAAGCGTTTGCGATGATTGATAACTCTACACTAAGCTTAGATGATTGGCGAAAGATTGATGAGCTATTTGGGTTGAGATTGATTGAGGATTCGCCTAAGATTTCGGAAAAAACTTACGCGCTGGTATTAGAGCGCGAAAAGGCTCGCCAAGAGAAAGATTTCGCCAAGGCAGATAGTATCAGAGATGAATTAGTGGCTCAGGGAATTACCGTAAAAGATACTCCTACTGGCCCAATTTGGCAGTATATATAATCTGTTCTAGTTTTGTTCGGGTACGCTAGATATGGTGTGGTTTTGATGGGAAAAAGGGAATTTAGACGCTAGATATAGCGTATATGGTCACTATATATTATATATGTATATAAGGCAGACGACCAGTAGTATCCATAGTTGCCACGACCTTGCATAGAATCACCATAGATATAGCCGGAATTATAAGTATTGCCTAGAGTAGAGATAAGATCTATGTGATTGCACTATTATAAGAATTACCAGAATAGCCAATAGCATAGATGGAATAACCACTAAGATCATTGCATGAGGTAGTTTTTTATTTTGTGGTAGTGATATTTTAATAATAACGAGAAAGAAAAGATTTTTTGTAGTCCTGGAATGAACCGTCTAGGAGGGAACTGCGAATCTGATCTACTGTGTGGACAATAAAATGTTCGTTGTGAATGCTGGCCAAAACTTTGGCAGTGATTTCGTCGGTCTTGAAAAGATGATGGAGATAGGCACGTGTGTAATTTTTACAACATTCACAGTTACAACCTGCCATGACTGGCGCAAAATCGTGAGTGTATTTGGCGTTTTTAATGTTGATGCGACCATCCAAGGTATAAAGCGAGCCGTTTCTGGCCATACGAGTAGGACCAACGCAATCAAAAGTATCGCAACCGTTTTCGGCGCCATCAAATAGATCAATCGGCTCTTGACCCATACCGAGGAGATGGCGAGGCTTGTTCTCTGGCAAAATCGCATTGACAGTTTGGAGCATTTCGGCCATGCCATCAGCCGTAAAAACCCCACCGATGCCAAAGCCGTCGACAGGCTGGCCCGCACAATACTGAGCTGACTTGGCACGCAAGTCGTTGAATGTGCCACCCTGAACTACAGCATATAAGTATTGCATCCCTTCGACGGGTCCTGCCGCCACAGTTTCCCCCACCGTACTCGATGTACGTCTGAGCGCGGCGGGGGTCCCCCCAGCGGCGTCACCCGTCGAGAGTGCACTTTTGAGACGCTGGTGTTCAGCGACGCAACGGTCGAGCCAAGCATGCGTGCGATGCATAGCCTCTTCCATATCGTCGTAACTTTCGGATTTGGCAAGGTGGTCAAAAGCCATGTGGATATCGGCACCGATGGCCCATTGGGCTTGCATGCTTGATTCTGGGGTCATTTCTAGGCTGGCGCCGTCAATGTGGGATTTGAATTTAACACCATGTTCAGAAATCTTGACATTTGGCAACGAAAAAATCTGAAAACCACCAGAATCGGTAAAGGTGGGTTTGTTCCAGCTGCAGAATTTTGCAAGTCCGCCAGCTTCCTTGATTAAATCGGTACCGGGGCGGAGGATTAAATGATAGGTGTTGGCCAAGATAGCCTGGGAGCCAAGCTCGTTCATCTCTTTCATGGTGAGAGCTTTGACGGTGGCACGAGTGGCAGCACCGACGAAAGCCGGGGTTTTAATGTCACCATGCGGAGTATGGATTACCCCTACCCTTGCTAGACCTTCACGTTTTTCGATATCAAATTTTAGCATATTAACATTGAATCTCCATAACTTAAAAATTGATACTGTTCTTTGATGGCGTGGTCGTAAGCGTTTTTGAGATGTTCCCAGCCGGCAAAGGCCGAGGCGAGCATCAAAACCGTGGATTTGGGGGCATGGAAATTAGTAATCAAAGCGTCAACGAGTTTGAAGTCAAAGCCGGGATAAATAAATATATCATCTTCGCCGGAAGTTTTGCCGGTTTTGGCATAGTATTCTAGAGTGCGAGCCACTGTGGTGCCAAGAGCTACTACACGAGGATGGTCGAATATCTTTTTCTCGGGGCGCGTCCAGCCGGCCCGTCGCCACGGGCGGCTGGCGCTACTCCTCGCCTTGCCAGGCTCCGGACCCCCTTCGAAAAAGATATCTCGACCAGTCGCCTGCAAAACATTTTGGGGTCCCCTTCCATGTCCGTCACCCACCCGTGTAATATCTTTTATCGCTTCCAATGTGTCTTCTGGGATGTTGTACCATTCGGAGTGCATTTTGTGGTCTTCGATTTTATCGGAACGGATGGGGAGGAAGGTACCGAGACCGACGTGAAGAGTAAGATATTTGATAATTACGCCTTTGCGACGGAGTCTTTCTAACAATTCGTCTGTCATATTGAGACTAGCGGTGGGAGCGGCGGCAGAACCCATATTTTTAGCCCAGACGGTCTGATAGCGTTTTTTGTCATCATCTGTAGCGTCACGATGAAGATATGGTGGCAAGGGAACGGTGCCGTATTTTTCAGCGAGTTCAGCGAGTGGTGTATCGGATTCAACCTCGGCAATACCATTGCCGAGAATTCTTTTGATTTCAATGACGCATCTAAAACAGTCCACTGCGGACACGGAGTCGTGCCCGCCCGTCGTTACGGGGGGCACGCTCCTTCTGTCTCGGTCGTAACCTCCGACAGATTCCTTAGTGGACTGTTCTTGGGCGTTAGCTATCACTAATTTATCCCCTTCATGTAATTTTCCGCGATACATTACCCGCTGGGGTTCGTTGCCATGTTTTTCTAAAACTACCAGTTCACGTTTGCGGCCATCAGGAAGTTCACAGAACAGCCGAGAGCTCATCACGCGAGTGTCGTTTAAAATTAGAACGTCGCCAGGGTTCAAAAAATCATCGAGATTGCGATAATAAGAATCTTGAATCTCGCCAGTCTTGCGATTCAGGACTAAAAGACGCGTAGAGCCACGCTCTTTAGGTGGAAACTTAGCAATCCGATCTTCTGGTAATTCGTAATTATAATCAGAAACTAACATATCTTAGATGGCATAAGTGTTGACGCCAACGCTCCAGTCTATTTCGGGGTGTTTTTCGAGTAAGGCGCGGACGTCTTTTTTGATTTGTTCGTAATCGGCTTTGTCCTGAGCTTCGAATTTAATAGTAATATATGGCCCGTTTTGCGAGGCACGAATTACAATCATCTTGCCAGGCAAATCTGCACGCACGCCGTCGATGGTGGTAAACTCCGCATCCGGCCACAAAGACTCTAGGTCTTTTTTAATCTCGGTATCGATAAATTTGAATTTAATGTCATCGGCTAGACCAAGCTTAATTTCGGGGCTACCAATATATTGTGGTAATTCAGCCACTAGCTCGCTGAGAGTTTTGCCTTCGCTAGCCATAAAATCAAGTAAGCGCAAGGATGCATTGGCAGAATCATCGTGAGGGAAATAATTGTCAGCAAAGAAAATGTGGCCAGAAAGTTCCCCACCAAACGGGGCACGCTCTTCCAAAATCTTGGCTTTAATAAATGAGTGTCCAGTCAACCACATCACAGGGCGACCACCTTCTTTTTTAATGGTGTCGCGCACGGCTTGTGAACAGAGTACGTTAAAGACAATTGGTGCGCCTGGGAGTCTACGTAGAATACTTTCGGAATAAATCGCAACAATGACATCCATCCAGAGCGGATTGCCATTTTCGTCAACTACAGCAATTCGGTCGCCATCAGCATCATAGGCAAAACCGATATCGGCACCTTCTTTTTTTACTCTTTCACCAAGGCGTTCCAAAACTTCTACTTCGGTTGGATCTGGTTGACCCATTGGGAAATTACCGTCCGGCTCGCAGTTTTGCTCAATCACTTCCATACCGACTTTTCTTAAAACTTCGGCATATTTATGCCCAGAGCCAGTGCAACAACCATCTACTACGATTTTGTAGCTTTTTGGAATGTCGAAAAACTTAACCACAGTTTCGAGATAGGCAGGGAAAATGTCGACAGTGCGATTGGTGCCTTTTTTGGCTGGCTCGATGAAATCACCCGCTTCGCAAAGTTTGCGAATTTCTTGAATTTCGTCAGTCATCATTGTGCCAGAATAGCCCGTAGAGAGTTTGAGGCCATTGTATTCTTTGGGGTTGTGTGAGGCAGTAATCATGGCACCACCACGAGTTTTGAGTTCATAATTTGCGAAATAACTAATCGGTGTAAGTGTTTCACCAATATCAATTGTGTTGATACCGCCGTCGTTAAGACCAGCAATCATCGCATTAGCGTAATCTTGACTGTTCAAACGCACGTCGTGACCGACTGAGCATTCGTTAATGCGGCGGCGATTTAGCCAAGTGGCATAGGCGCGACCAAAAGTATAATAAACATCTTCGCTTAACTGTTTATCCACTAGGCCACGAATGTCATAACCGCGAAAAACAGTTGGATCAATATTATTCACAATTTTATAAGATTTTGACATAGTTTACTCCAATTAGTATTGTATGTATTATACCATGTTCTCTAGCTGATAGCCAATATGGTTAAATTAGTTTGAGATTTGCTGTATTTGTTTTTTGTAGCGGTCTTCTTCGGAAAAAATACAGCCGCAATACTTTTGCATATATAATCCTATCTCACGAGCTTTGGCTTGACCTTCGCGAAAACCAATCCGAAAATCACGATATAGAAATTTAATACCGGATTCTTTGGCGAGCTTTTCACAAACTTTCTTAAGTTCATCATGCTTTTGATATGGCGAAACTAAAAGTGTAGTCGTAAAAGCATCGTAACCGTGTTCAGCGGCGTAGCGGACTGTTTCACCTAAACGTTTGGGATAGCAATAATTAACACAGCGATTATTGATATCACTAATTACATTACGACAAAACTCATCTAGACCGTAATCTTCTTTTAGAATTAGTGAGATATCCATTGTTTTTGCAAAATCTTTAAGGCAATCACGGCGAGCCTTGTATTCCATGAACGGATGAATATTGGGATTGTACCAAAATAACGTCGGTTCGATACCTTCTTTTCTTAAACTATCAATACAATAAACACTACATGGGGCACAGCAAGTGTGCATTAAAACTTTCATTGTAGTAATTATGACATAATGAAGTGGAATATTCAAGTAATACGTTATTGTATAATTTTGAAATTTTTTTATCGTTTATGCTATAATGATGTCATAAAGGAGGTTTATGTCTAAAACTATCGAGACAGATTGGAAGACTTTTATTAAATTTTGGTTGGTGCCACTGATTATTGCTGGGGTTTTGTTTTTCTTTTATAAGGCTTTGGCTGGTCTGGTTATTATTGGTGTTTCGATTTTTCTAGCTTTAGCTTTAAAACCGTTAGTTAAAAGGGTAAACAATTTTTTCACAAAACATTTCGGAAGCGACAAAAAGCACAAGACGCTTTCTGCGATTTTTGCATATTTAATTGTAGTAATAGTAATCGGCGGGGTTATTGCGATAGTTGGTCCCGTGGTCGTGAACGAGACTTCTAAATTTGTCAAAAATTTCCCACAGACTTTTGAGACCACATTTGGAGGATGGGACGGTATCAATAATATTGGCCAGAAAATCGGGATAAATGATTTGCATTCCGAGATTACCACAGCCGTGAGTTCAGTATCCAATAATTTGCTTGGGCTACTGGGGAACAATCTGGTATCTAGCGTGAGTGGGGTGGCAAATGTCGTGATGAAGATAGTTTTCGTGTTGATTCTGACCTTGCTATTCTTGCTCGAGGGACCACAAATGATGGAAACGATTTGGGCGAGTCTTGGCTCTGGCGAAGACAAAAAACCAGTTGCTGTCACTAAAAGAATTGTTTCAAAAATGGCAAATGTGGTATCCACCTTTGTTTCCCGACAAGTATTAGTAGCCATAATTGACGGGTGTGCGACCGCTATTATAGTTTTTATATTGTCACTGGTGCTCGGATTTTCGTCTAGCCTTGCCATACCAATGGGCATGATTACGATGATATTCTATCTAGTACCGATGTTCGGACAGTTTATTGGTGGAACTCTGGTGACATTAATATTATTATTCTCCAATCCAATTGCGGCGCTCGTGTTTGCGATTGTTTATATTGTTTATTCGCAAATCGAGAACAACCTTATTGCTCCTAAACTACAGGGTGATGCATTAAATTTGCAACCAGTAGTCATATTATGTGCTATTATTATCGGTATGTATATGTTCGGACTACTAGGGGCAATCATTGCTATACCAATTGCGGGATGCATCAGGGTTTTGTTGGACGAATACCCAAATATCAAAGCAGCGCGGAAATAAGATGGCAGATCAGAAAAACAAACAGACAAAAGGGAAGTTTTGGCAAGACAAGAAAAAACGAAATGCCATATTGATTATTTTGTTCGTTTTACTCAATGTTGCAGTGATAGCTATTACTGCTAGAGCTGAGTTCGGAAATTCAAAAACAGCCGCAGAACTTTCTGAAGTGAAGATAGATTGGTGGCTATTAATTCCGGCTGCTATCTGTTTCATTATTGCAATTAATTTTGAAATTCATAAATATGCATTACTTATGTGTGAAATTTCAAAAAAAGATACTGAACTAGATAAAAAGCATATAAGAAAAGTGGCTCGTCGTACCGTTCTTCTGGGCAAGTATTATGATAATATAACACCTGGTGCTATAGGCGGACAGCCGTTCCAAATATACTACATGAGAAAAAACAGTGGTCTTCCGACCGGTGTTTCTACTTCTATTCCAATCTTTTGTATGATTGCGGGGCAAATGGGATTTTTGATTATTGCTTTTGTTTGTTTTATTTTTGGTGCTAGTGCAATTAATAATGCAGTACTTCTGACCACTGCTTGGTTTGGACTTTTGTTTTATGCGTTTTGGCCAGTAATGGTGGCTGGAGCAAGTTTTTTTCCAAAACAAACAACAGGTATCATAAAGTTTTTTGTTAAATTGCTGCATAAACTAAAAATCATTAAAAATCGTGAGGAAGCCCTAGAAAAGACTGAGGCTGAAATAGGAGAATATGTAAAATCAATTAAAGTAATCATGAAAACCAAAGGATTATTCTTAAAGACTATCCTGTTATCTTTGGGATTCAATTTGCTAATCGCTTTGATACCGTTTTTTGTTTTGACGGCATTTGGTGGTGAAATGGATTTTTGGGTTTGTCTTTCAACCACGGTTGCCGTAACAGCAGCTGTGTATTTTATTCCCACTCCGGGGAATGCTGGTGCTGCAGAAGGTACATTTTTCTTGGTATTTTCTGGTTTATCTACGGGATATGTTTTTTGGGCAATGTTGGTTTGGCGATTCTTCTCGTATTATATTTATTTAATACTTGGTCTTATCATTTATTTCTTCATGCAGCTAGAAAAAAGAAGAAAAGGAAAAGATGCCAAAGTCCCGGGTTAGATTATTTACGAAAAAGCATATACTGTTATTTGTAATTTTTGTTGTTACAGTTTTTTTAGCTTGGTTTTTGATTAGGTTAATAACAGTTGATACGGATACAGAAATAAAAACTGACGCCGAGGAAGAAAAAGTGGTCGAAGAAGAAGTTGTGGAAGCGGAGCAATCCGATAATACAGAAGCAGATTTAACACCCATCACAAACGCCTCGTCAAGCAATTGCACGATTGAGTTTGGCAATCTGATGTTGATAAATCCAAATTTTACGGTTGAAAATGATTTTATTGCAACGAGAAGAAGCGAATTAATTAGCATTTCTCAGACTTATGGCATAGTAGAGGGAAATCCCCACAATGGCGATAATTTGCTGGACGCTGAAGCTGCGGTACATATTAATGATATGGTCAGGGCGTATGAGGAAGAATATCCTGGGCATACTTTTGAAACCTTTTCATGTTTTCGGGCAGTGGGGACGAACTGTGGTAGATTATGCGCAGCTACTGGTGCAAGCGACCATCATACTGGACTAACTTGTGACTTGTTGGATCCAGTCTATGGCACTGAGTTAAACACCGATACTTATGACCAACATATTGACTGGCAGTGGTTGAGAGCCAACTCTTACAAATATGGTTTTATTGATAGATTCCCCGAAGCATGGGCGGGTGGGCCCATGAGCGAACCTCTCAATGTGGACGAGAATGGTTCGACGGGATTATTTGAAACCTGGCACTATCGCTATGTTGGTATTACTGCAGCAACAGAAATTGCAACTGGAAAATACAATAATGGCGAATATGATTCGCTTGAGCATTACCTGAAAATGCGTGGGTTGGTTTCGGATTTAAAAGCGGGAACGTGCTATAATAGGTAGATTGTATGTTTAGACTTTTTAGATTTTTGAAGCCTTATTGGTGGCAGGTAATACTGCTTGTTTTTGCGACCGCAGTACAAGTATATACTACCTTGGTTTTACCGGCTCTTATGGCAGATATTATTAACCAAGGTATAGTTCCTGGTAATACGGATTTTATTTGGATGACTGGGCTCAAAATGATTGGTATAGCTGCGGTTTC
>CAYXTS010000009.1:0-27140 GCA_964468665.1 uncultured Candidatus Saccharibacteria bacterium | reverse complement strand
TCTGGTTGAAGCTGAGGGTGATTTCGATAAAGCTCTTGAAGCAATGCGAAAGAAAGGCCTGACAAAAGCCGAAAAACGTGGCGATCGTGAAACTCGTGAGGGTTTGATTGATGCCTACATCCATGATGGTAGACTTGGGGCAATCGTAGAAGTTAACTGCGAAACTTCTTTCGTGGCTAAAACCGATGAGTTCAAAACTCTGGCTCATCAGATTGCAATGCAGGTGGCTTCAATGGCGCCGCTTTACGTATCGGAAGATGATATCCCAGAAGAAGCTCGCGAGGCCAAAATTAAAGAATTAGAAGAAAACTTCAAAGGCCCAGAGAACATGAAAGAAAAGATTCTTGAAGGACAGATGAAAAAAGCTTTCGCTGACAAGGTTTTGATGAACCAGCCTTATATTTTGGATGACTCCAAAACAGTAGAACAGTTTATCAAAGAAGCTATCGCAAAAACTGGCGAAAACATTACCGTAAGGCAGTTTAAACGAATTGAACTTGGCGTAACCGAGTAAAAAATAGCCCTGCGGGGCTATTTTTGATATAATAAAAATATAAATAAGGAGTTATTATGTTTGACACCAAAGAAGATCGCAAAAAAATGGAAGGAGTAATTGATAGATTTAAAGATGCTATGAAAAAGGTGAGGACCGGGAGAGCGCATCCTGATATGCTATCTGGAATTAAAGTTGAGGTCTATGGGCAGTTTATGCCACTTAATCAGGCCGCTAACATCACTGCGGCTGATGCCACTTTGCTCGTAGTGACGCCTTTTGACCCCACTAATATTCAAGCAATTGCGGCGGCTATTCGAGCGGATCAATCTTTGGGACTAAATCCAGCAGACGATGGGAGGGTGATTCGAGTACCGATTCCTGCCCTAACGGAGGAAAGACGTAAAGAAATCGTAAAAACTGCCTCCGCGAAAGTCGAAGAGGCCAAGGTAGCTCTGCGTAATATCCGCGAAGATGCTAGAAAGGCAGTAAAAAATGCCGAGGACTTAAGTGAAGATATGAAGAAACGAGCAGAGAAGGCGATTGATGATTTAACTAAAGAATTTAATGAAAAAATAGATTCCGAATTTAAATCGAAATCTGATGAAATAATGAAGATATAACTTTATTATACCACACTTTGAGGAAAATGTCAATGAGTTTACAACATCTAGGTATTATCGCCGATGGAAATCGGCGTTGGGCAAAAGAGAATGGTTTGCCAAAAATTGAAGGCCATAAGAAGGGTCTAAAGACGATTGAAATTCTAGCTGGTGCGGCAGCAAAGGCCGAGATTCCGTTTGTTACTTTTTATGTATTCAGTACAGAAAATTGGGGACGGGAGGAAGCGGAAGTTTCCTATATCATGAAACTTGCTGAAACCAAGATCATAGCAATGGCTAAAAAAATGGCGGAAAACAATGTAAGGTTGTTAATATTAGGTTCTCGCGGGAAAATAAATCCCACTCTTACCTCGCTTGGTGAAAAAGCTGAAAAAATGACAAGGAACTGCACCGGAACGACGGTTTGTCTTTGTTTTAACTATGGTGGTGAACAAGAAATTGCCGATGCGGCGAATATCGCCCTCGAGGCCGATGGTGAGATTACACCACAAACTATCCGCAAGCACTTGTACCATCCAGAGGTGCCAGACCTTGATATGGTCGTACGGACTTCGGGTGAAGAGCGAATTTCTGGCTTCATGCTCTGGCGGTCTGCTTATGCTGAGTTCTTATTTATGAAGAAATATTTTCCAGAGATGGAGGCAAAAGATATAAAAATTATCCTAGACGAATACGAAAAACGTCATCGTAGATTTGGAAAATAATGATATAATGTAGCTTATGGATATATTTATCGGAGTTATTGTTGGGTTATTGGTTTTAATGGTGCTGGTGACAGCCCACGAGTTTGGCCATTTTATTGCAGCGAGAAGAAATGGGGTGAATGTCCTGGAATTTGGAATCGGATTTCCGCCCAGAGCGATTGCTTGGGTAAAAGACCCCAAGACTGGCAAATGGCGTAAACTGCCCAGAAGTGAATGGAAAAAAGAAAAAGTCTCAAAGGTAGTTTATTCTGATCCAGAGGAAAAAAACTTAGCGCAAAAGGGGCTGGTTTTTAGTTTGAATTGGTTACCGATTGGTGGATTTTGTCAAATGGACGGGGAGTCAGCTACCGACGCTAGAAAAGGCACCTTTGGTAAGGCTGGTTTTTGGCCTAAAACTAAGATACTCTTTGCCGGGGTGGCAATGAACTGGTTGATAGCGTTTGTAATTTTTACGGTTTTGGCGTGGGTGGGGATGCCACAATTTTTAGACGGGCAATTCACTGTAGAAAGCGACACCCGAACAGAATCGACTCCAGTACAGATTGAGACGGTCGCAGAAGATTCACCGGCGGATCGGGCTGGCCTAAGAAAAGGTGATTTTGTACTTGCAGTTAATGGCACAGAAGTAAAATATCCGAGTGATATTACTGACATCAATGAAGAAAATGCCGGCAAAGAGGTCGTTTATAAAATAGAGCGGAAATATTATGATAGTCAGCACTGCATCTGCCCACAATGTGTAGGATGTGAGTGCGACTGCACAAAACAGCTTGAACTAAAGGCAGAGCTTAATTCTGCAGATGCGGATTATTTATTGGGTGTGACGATGAGCGCAAAACAGGCTTTATCCTATTCCACTTGGTCGGCACCAATAGTAGGGGCGGGCTTAACCTTGCAACTGACTGGTGAGACTTTTAGGGGCGTAGGGATTATGCTATGGAATCTAGTATCCGGTATTGGTTCGCAGTTCAGTTTTGACGCTGGCGTGAGAGAAAGTGGCCAAGAGGCAATTTCTTCGGTAGGTGATTCTGTATCTGGACCAGTCGGAATTATTGGAGTATTATTCCCATCTTTTACGGCGGCAGGGCCAGCGAACTTGGCGTTCTTGACGGCACTAATTTCGGTATCACTCGCATGTATGAATGTGTTGCCGATTCCAGCACTTGATGGTGGCAGATGGCTATTAATTGCAATCTACAAACTACGTAAAAGGGAACTTTCGAAAGAAGCAGAGGAAAAAATTGTTTCGAGAGCGATGATGGTTCTGTTGGCGTTGATTTTCATTGTGACAATTTTAGACATCATAAGGATAGCAGGTCAATGAAGTTAGCAAAAGTTATTCTGGCTATAGTCTGGGTAACAGCATCTGTGATTTTCTCTCAATTCTTTGTCGGTTATTTGATGCTGATGATTTTAGGAGAAAAAATCGAACAGCCAACATGGACGGCAGTTTATTCAGCGCTGTCCTATATTGTAGCATTTTTATTAATTGTTTTTGTACCATCGCTTGTGACAAGAAAAAAACAAAACTCTGCCAAGAGAGGGGGTGCAGATATATTGTTTGAGAAGCCTAATCGTGTAAGCTTGGGACTGAAAGGCTTGCCAACTTGGACGGATATTGGATTGACTTTTGCTGGGTTTATTGCCTATCTCTTACTTGCTGCAGTTGTTTTGGCAATATTTAGTGTTTTTCCATGGTTTAATGCGGACGAGGTACAAGAAATCGAATTTAATACTTTGATTTTCGGTTTTGATAGGGCAATAGCCTTTATTACGTTAGTGGTGGTGGCACCAATTATGGAAGAGTTAATTTTTCGGGGTTGGTTATATGATAAACTGCGTCGTATTCTGAATGATGGATTATCTAATACGGTGTCCATGGTTATTTCAATATTGTTAGTTTCGGTACTTTTTGGAATTTTGCATATGCAGTGGAACGTAGGCGTGAATGTATTCGCGTTGTCAGTAATATTATGCGGGCTGCGTGAAGTTACTGGCACAATCTATGCAGGAATTTTGGTACATATGTTAAAAAATGGCGTAGCATTTTATTTGTTGTATATCCTAGGGATAACATAATTGTCTCAATGTTGAACATCAGATGTGATATAATAATTTTATGAGATTTTCTAAAACTTTTATTAAGACTTTGAGGGAAGCCCCAAAGGATGAAATTGCAAAAAACGGTGCTCTTTTAACTAGGGCAGGGTATATTCACAAGGAAATGGCTGGGGTTTACGATTATTTACCTCTAGGGCTTCTGGTGATTGAAAAAATCAAACAGATTATCCGTGAAGAATTAAATAAATTGGGATGCGAGGAGATGATGATGTCATCTCTACAAAATCCAGAACCATGGGAGAGGACTGGTCGTTTTTCTGATCAGGAAGTAGATATTTGGTTTAAAACTGAGCTGTCTAGCGGTGGGGAGCTAGGGTTGGCCCCAACTCACGAAGAGCCCATCACGGAGATGATGAAAACATATGTCTCCAGTTACAAAGATTTGCCACTTTATGTCTATCAATTTCAAACTAAGTTTAGAAATGAGCTCAGAGCTAAGTCTGGAATCTTGCGTGGGCGAGAATTTCTGATGAATGATTTATATAGTTTGCATAGTTCAGCAGAAGATTTGGAACGGTTTTACGGTGAGGTTGAGGAAGCCTATCGGCGGGTTTTTGAAAGATTAGAGATTGCCGATTCTACTTTTGAGACTTTTGCGTCGGGTGGTATTTTTTCTAAATATTCACACGAATTCCAGACTCTTCTACCAGTAGGGGAGGATACAGTATATTATAATGCTGATAAATCCGTGGTTCTAAATAAGGAAGTGTTTAGCGATGAGGTATTGACAGATTTGGGTGCTACTGGGGAGAAGTTCGAAGAAGCTACAGCAGCGGAAGTGGCAAATATTTTTAAACTTAATTTCAAATATTCAGAGCCTCTGGGACTAAAATTTTCAGACGATAGGAATAACCAGAACACCGTATATATGGGTTGTTATGGGATTGGCGTTTCTAGATTGATGGGGGTGATAGTGGAAAAATATGCAGACGAAAAAGGTTTAGTCTGGCCAGAATCAATTGCACCATTTAAATATTATCTAATCGGTATCGGCGACAAAGGCACGAAAGAGGCTGAGGATTTTTATGCTGGACGAGAAAACGAGGTATTCTTTGATGATAGAGATGCTAGGCCAGGGGAAAAGTTTGCGGATGCAGACTTGATGGGCATACCTTATCGTATAGTAATTTCAGATAAAACCTTAGAGAATGGTTCTGCAGAAGTGACAAATCGTAGAACTGGCGAAACAAAATTAATTAAATTAGCTGAAGCTAAAAATCTTTAAATAAAAGCTTGACTAGGAAAGGTTTTTCGGGTAAACTCTATAAAGGTTTATAAAAAGAGTGAGTTTTTATGATAAAGAAAAATATTAGTCTAACCGCTGAAGGTAAAAAAGAATTAGAGAAAGAATTAGATGAGCTAATCAAAGGGCGTCCTGATATTGCAAATAAAATTGCAACGGCAAGGGCTTTTGGTGATTTGTCTGAGAATGAGGAATATAGTTCGGCCAGAAATGAGCAAAAAATTGCTGAGAGTCGGATTTTGGAAATTCAAGAGATTTTAAAGAATGCCAAAATAATCCGAGGCGGGAAGAAAGATAAAGTGGTGCTTGGTGCCGCTGTATCATTAGATATGGGTGGAAGAAAAGTGGAATACACTCTGGTTGGACCGACCGAAGCTAATCCACTTGAAGGCAAGATTTCGAATGAATCTCCAATCGGTAAGGCTCTTTTTGGACGCAAGGCCGGTGAATCTTTTGAATTTAATGGTAAAAAAGTAAAGATTGTAGAAATAAAATAATAGCTTAAATATAAAATAGCTGAAGATTATCAACGTTAGATGAACTACTGATGATTTTGTCTATTTTATGTTATAATATATTTATGTTACTTGAAGATTATAGAAACGAAAGACTTAGAAAACTAGATGAAATAAAAGCTCAAGGGATTGATCCTTATCCGGCGAAATCGGGTCGCAATTGCAAAATTGCTGAAGTGGTGAACCGTTTTGACGAGAAGCAAGGTCAAGAAGTTTGTGTTGCGGGGCGGATTGTGGCAATTCGTTCGTTTGGCAAACTCGTGTTTTTGAAACTACGAGATTATACTGGCGAAGTGCAAATATTTATGAAAGCTGAGGGTGAGACTCCAAAAGGACTATTCGGCGCAAAAGAGGTAAAGCTACTAGATATTGGTGATTTTGTTGAAGCAACTGGTATAGTGGATAAATCGCAAACGGGCGAAATTTCGGTGTTTGCGAATTACGTGCGACTCCTTACTAAGACTTTGAGGCCTTTGCCAGAGAAGTTTATTAATAAGGAAGAACGGTATCGTCGGCGCTACGTAGATATGAATGTAAACCCAGAAGTACGCGAACGCCTGGTACGACGATCTAAGTTTTGGCAGGCAACACGGGATTTCATGAATGAGCATGGGTTTATTGAAATCAATATTCCAGTATTAGAACACACTACTGGCGGTGCCGATGCTGAGCCATTTGTGACGCACATGAACGCTTTGGATGAGGATTTCTATCTACGAATTTCGCACGAATTGCCCTTGAAACGGTTGCTAGGCGGTGGGTTTGAAAAGGTCTATGATATTGGACCGAGGTTTAGAAACGAGGGGGTGGACGATGAGCATTTACCAGAACATATTGCGTTTGAGGCCTACGCTGCATATGAAAATTACGAAGACGGTATGAAGTTTTACGAAGAAATGATAAAATACGTTGCAAAAGAAACTTGGGGTACATTAAAGTTTAATGTGGGTGGATTTGAAATAGACTTAGACTGTGAGTGGCCACGTTATAAATATGCAGATTTGTTACGCGAAAAATATAATGTAGATGTATTCAACCCAGATAGGGAGCAGTTGATTCAGATTCTGAAGGATGCAGGGGTAGAGTCTGATTTTGATATGACAACACCGCACCTTATAGATCACGTTTGGAAGCTTATTCGTAAGACTTCGGCGGGACCATACTGGGTGATTGAGGAGCCACTTAGTTTGTCGCCATTAGCAAAAAAATCTGTGGAGAATCCTTTGGTGACCGAAAGATTCCACCCGATAATTGCGGGGACTGAGATGGGAAACGGATTTTCAGAGCTAAATGACCCGCTAGACCAGCTGAGCAGATTCGAAGAACAACAAGCAGCGCGAGATGCTGGCGATAATGAGGCGCAAATGCTGGATATGGATTTCGTAGAGATGCTAGAATACGGCATGCCGCCGGCCTGTGGATGGGGTAATTCGGAGCGCAATTTTTGGCTGTTAGAAGGTGTGCCAGGACGTGAGGCAGTGCCTTTCCCAACTATGAAGAGTAAAGAAGATTAATAGCGTTAATTGTGCGATAAGGTCTAGGTGGTGCGTTTTAGTTTTTGGGAAGTAGTCTTTCCATTATGACAAAACCGTCGTAGTATTTTTGCATTCTGGCTGGATCTGTATGGTAAGAGTTTTGATTAAATCTCTATGGTTTTGATGCGGGATTTGCGACCGTGTGTGATTTTGATGGAGGTTTTTGGTATATCAAAATATTTTGCCAGAAGTTTCACGAGTGCAATATTCGCCTCGTCGTCATGGGGTTTGGCACGTAAATAGACGACCAATTCATGGTTGCCCGATTCGACGATTTTTTCCTGAGATGTTCCGGGTTTTACGATTATAGCGTATTTCATTATAATATAATATAATATATATTATGGCAAAATTCAAGTTGGTATCAAAATTTCAGCCTACCGGTGATCAACCAAAAGCAATTAAACAGCTGACCGATGGGGTTAATAGTGGTATACACGAGCAGACGTTATTGGGTGTGACCGGTTCGGGCAAAACTTTTACGATGGCCAATATCATCCAAAACACTCAGAGGCCAACTTTGATTTTGGCGCATAACAAAACTTTAGCTGCACAATTATATGCTGAATTCCGAGAATTTTTCCCAGAAAACGAAGTGCATTATTTTGTAAGTTATTTTGATTACTACCAGCCAGAGGCCTATATTGCTTCTACTGATACTTACATCGAAAAAGATTCAGCAATTAATGACGAAATTGATAGGTTACGGCATGGCGCAACGGAGGCACTACTTACAAGGCGAGATGTAATTGTGGTGGCGTCGGTATCCTGTATCTACGGCATTGGTTCGCCAGAAAATTACCTAGAAATGTCTTTTGACGTGTTTAGAAATAGCAATATACCTCAGATTGAGTTTATTCGAAAGTTAGTAAATATTCAGTATCATCGCAATGATTTGGCGTTCGAACGAGGCAATTTTCGGGTGATGGGGGATACAATCGATTTATATCCAGCTAATGGAGAATACGCCTATCGGTTTGAGTTTGGTTTTGATACGTTGGAAGATGTCAAAATCGTAGACCCGCTAACTTTTGAAGTACGAGAGAGACCGGACCATATTCACATTTTTCCAAATACCCATTACGCCACACCGATGGATCAGCTAGAAAAGGCGCTAGTGACAATCCGAGCAGAATATGAAGATAGATTAAAATATTTCGAAAAACACCAAAAATATTTAGAAGCGCAGAGATTATCGCAACGCACTAAATATGATTTGGAAATGTTAAAGGAGACTGGTTTTGTAAAGGGGATTGAAAATTATTCACGGCATCTAGATGGTAGAAAACCGGGTGAGCCACCCGCAACACTACTAGATTTCTTCCCAGATGATTATTTGTTAATTGTAGATGAATCGCATATGACTTTGCCGCAAGTAAGAGGAATGTATAATGGTGACCATGCTAGAAAATTGGCTTTGGTGGATTATGGCTTTCGTTTACCCTCGGCACTAGATAATAGGCCACTAACTTATGGTGAATTCCAAAACCACATCAATCAGGCAATCTATGTGTCGGCCACGCCGGGCGAATATGAATTAGAAGTGTCGCCGGAGCCTGCTGAGCAAGTGATTCGTCCGACGGGGCTACTTGATCCCGAAGTAGAGGTAAGAGGTTCGGATGGGCAGATTGATGATTTAATGGAAGAGATTGACAAGCGAATTGCAAAAGGGCAGAGAACTTTGATTACGACTTTGACAAAGAGAATGGCGGAAGATTTGACCGACCACCTGAAAGAGCGTGGTGTGAAGACTGCCTATATACATTCCGATATTGATACATTGGAGCGAGGCGATATTTTGCGAGATCTCAGGGCTGGAGTGTATGATGTTTTGGTAGGGATAAATCTTCTGCGAGAAGGGCTGGATTTGCCAGAAGTTTCGCTGGTGGCAATCTTAGATGCGGACAAGGAAGGATTCCTACGTTCCGAGTCGGCGTTGATTCAAACGATTGGACGTGCGGCACGACACGAAGAGGGAAAAGTGATAATGTATGCAAACTTTATTACTGAGAGTATGGAGAAAGCAATTTCCGAGACTAACCGCCGACGTGAAATTCAAAAAGAATACAACGAAAAACATCATATCACACCACATTCAGTCAAAAAGGATATCTCGGCAGGGCTTCGTGCAATAATCCCAGAAAAAGAGAAAGAAAATAAGTTAAATATCAAACGTATACCTAAAGATGAGCTTCCGGCCCTAGTGAAACAACTTACATCAGAAATGCAATTAGCTGCGGCGAACCTTGAATTTGAACATGCAGCAATGCTGCGAGACGAAATTGAACGGATTAAAGAATATATAAAATCATAGCCATATTATTTATTCATCGTCTTCTTTGTTGTTCTTGATTAGAACGTATGATGCGACCCCAGAAACAGCAAGTGCGGCAGCTGCGATAGCTAGTTCCGCAGTATATAATGGGTTTGTTCCGACGTTATTGTCGGATGTAGATTCGGCATAAGTTTTGGTTACTCCGAGCGGGTCACTATAACCGTCTCGGGCGTCGCCAATTGTACTGTTGTCGTCTTAGCTTGTAGTCGCCATAGCACCTTGGTTTGTGCTTACGTTGCCACTGTCAGTATTATAGATGTTGTTTAGATTGTAATTTTGTGGGCTGTTCTGAGGACTGTTTTGCGGGCTATTTTGCTGTTGTTGATTAGAAGGAATTGTCATTGCTGTCCTAAAGGCCTGGATTAAGTCAATATCGGCATTGGGATTGCTCATGTACCAATTATAGATATCTTGTGTGGTTTTTACGTAGCTCATCATGTAGACAAACTTCAAGTTGTTCGTGCTGGATTTTTGTTTATAATACCTAGTTCTATCATAAAGTCCAGATACATTGGAGAGGGCATATTCCTCATATCGCATTTCATCTGGCACGCCTAGCAAACCTTCTAGGAGATATGCCACCGTACCGGTACGGTCGGCACCCACGCGACAATGGAAGTAAACGTTCTTGGTGGTATTAGTATTTGTAATATCAGTCATGATATTGGTGACTGCGGTCCAAGCCTTCATGTAATTACTATTAGGATTATTTTCGTCACCGGAATTGTAGTCGAAGTCGTAATGAACCACTTGGTTGAGCTGATAATCGGTAAGATGAGTATCGCTAGAGTATTCATCGCCTACGTTATACTCCGTAGTAATGCCGAGATTAGTCAGCTCTGTTGCTGGGGCACTATTTAGTTTCTCTCCACGGAATAATCTACCATAGGCCACCGTACCAGTTACGGTTTGGCTATTACTATCAGTATAACTTACCGGAAGACCACCAAGATCGCGTACGTTGCGAATTGTACCAGTATCTACCCAACGTGTACCATTTTTTGAAGTTGCCGTTACGTATCCATATATCGTGCTATCATCAGCCTTTTCCCAATAATAGGTTTGGCCTGGAATCATATTGTGAATTACGCCATTGTCTGCCTTTGCATAAGACACTATAGCACCCTGAGCATTGTCAAGACGTACAGTCAAAGCTGCGCCAATATCAGTGTCGTACGCATCTGGCTTAGAACAATCTACTGATCCATTAGTCCAAGCAGACAAAGCGTTTAATGGTTTAACTGCGTCACTGTAGGATGGGATTAGACATTGATTGTCCACAAAATTACTCCTAATATCTTCCCAGAACTCTAGTTCTGATAATTCGGAAGTATCACCCCAAGTTGAATTATTGATTGGTGATGCTTCACTGAAGGTGGTAATACCAACAGGACTTGGCACCCAATCATCCATCAAATCTTGATATCCCCGGGTAGCATTATTAGACACATCAAACACTACTGGAGTATTGGAAGATTGATAACTATAATGTGCAACATATGTTTTATTACTATCTGGAACAGTAGAATCAGTTACCTGGACAGCTGGAGAGACCGATTCGTCAAACCAACCCACAAAGGTATGATTATTAGATGGTGGGTTCGGCACTGGCAAAGTTCCCAAAGGATCATCTATAGTAATTGTCCTACTACTATCGCTAGCGTTTGTAAAACTACCATTACCTGGATTAAAGTTAATCAAATAATCCGTTTGTGTACCAAGTTTTACATACATATCAGTTAGTTTACCAGTAAGATAACGTTGTGGAGCATTATTCGCGGTAGCCGAAGCACCAAACCAGACAGTAGTATCAAAGCGATGCGTGTTGCCAGACACATCAAACCAAGTCGTAAAGGCGCCATCATTAATTGAATACTTCAAAATTTGGTTTTCCCTAACAATTCTCACCCTATGCAAGTTGGAACCAGCAGTTGTAAATGCAGTCGGATCGCCATTGCTAAACCTAGCAGTTAATTCGAAGTTTGGCCCAGTAGAATAACTACGGTATACAAATCCAGGATAGTTCAAGTTCGAATTCTCGTATTTAGAGTTCACCAAGGTCCCTTGGTTAACAAGCTGTGGCTGCGCAAGTTCTACTATTGTAAACCCAATCTCAAAATCTTTCTGATAATTAGCTGTGGAGAATAATGCTACGCTAGAATCAATATACTTTTTAGTCTTATCCTGCGTACAATAAGTTCCGGAAATCAACGCATTGCCACTAAACTGACACTCATTTATTTCGGCAAATGCAATCGGGAAAGCAGTTGTATCTTCTACCCATCTAGCGTAGAAGGTAACATCAGCATTGATAACCTCATCTTGATAAACCTCATTATAGAAAGTACCATCATCCTTATACCAGCCAAAGAATCTATAATTAGCCCGCGTTGTGGTTGGCAAACTTCCCACTTGGTCGCCATCATCTACTTGGTAGATTGCTGATGGAGTAGGAGTAGTGCCACCATTCGCATTAAAGGTTACGGTGTGCTTTACCACCGGCGCCGGTGTTACTTCCACTTCTATAGACTTAGTGAGGCCAGTATGCGTACCAGTCATAATAATATTCACAGTACCAGCAGATACACCTGTAATCACACCAGTATTCGCATTAACTGTAGCTATTGAAGTGTCAGCCGAGCTAAAGGTATAAGGTTCAAGTTGGATTGAGTTGCTAACTAAGATTGTAAGCTGATCGCCAGCCGTTAGCGTCAAATCAGCATTAGAGATTACAGCCTGTGTTACCGGCAACAAATCGTCTACTGTTACATTAATTGTTCTAGTTGCGCCAGAAATTGCACCTGTCATTGTGATTGTAGTTGAGCCATTTGCTACACCAGTTACCACTCCGGTAGATGCATTTACTGTTGCCACCGAAGTATTATTAGAACTAAAGGTATAGGCCTCTATATCTGCAGAATTAGTTACGTTAATTGTAGCTGTAGAATTCTCTTCTACTACAATAGTTGGATTGGTAATGTTGGCAAGTGTTACAGTGCCTTTCCACTGCGCGTGATAAGTCCAATCGCCATCTGGAACCGTCTGGTCGGTCACCAGATTACCACCACTTGCTGCCGTATACCAACCTTGGAAGATGTGGTCGGTATAAGTTGGGTCTGGAGATGGATACTTATTTCCGAGTGCAGTACCCACAGTGACCGTTTCGGTAGTGCTATTCCCTCCATTGTGTGGGTTAAAGGTAATCGTATAGGTTGCAGCTGGATCAACATAAGGTTCAACATATTGGGTCGGCACTTCAATAGTTGGCCTCGGCGCATTGCTAGTGGTGTTGCCGTGAGTAAGGCCACGGCTCCTAGTCTGAATTCTATTATTATAACTTGGTTGTTTCTCAAGCCAAATACCATCTGTAATAGTAGTGTTAGCGAAGGCTGATTTTTCCAGCAAGTAGAGGCACCGTCCGTTTATACCAAGATTAGTAGTAGCATTATCACATAATGCGAGCGCTTCTGGATAAGTCATAAAGCGTGCAACGGTACCGTTATAGTCACCACTAAAGGTTACGAGATTAGGATTATCCCAGCCTGGGTCGGAAGAAGTTGGTAGAAGTGCGAGAGCATCAGTATAAATAGCACTGGTGTCTTGCATACTCTTATAATAAACAAACTTAGCGTTGCCATTTTCGGTGCCAAAGTAATAGAATCTTTCATCATTTTCATTAAAGGCACCATCGTAATTAATATCACAGGTAAATGCGTTACCAGCAGACAAAGTTGTGCTGTTTACGAGCGAACCATAAGTAATAGTATTGTTTGGCCAAGTGGTCCCTTTACAACCATTACTACCGGTCTGGCTACATGTTTCTTCGTGAAGTACGGTAGCAATTTTACACACATAAGTTGGCTCTTCCCAGTTAGCATAATATTGTGTCGGTGTATTAGAATCAAATACTGTGGAGGTAGTCAGTTGTGTACCATTACCATTTGTTCCGGTATACCAACCTTCAAATGTGTGCCCCGTCCATGTGGGTTCCGGCAAAGAGCTAAACGAACCACCATTGGCCACTTGTTCTGTATATGTTGATGGTGAACCACCCTGCGAATCAAAATACACATTGATTAAACTTCCGACCACTACACTGATTGTGCGTGTATCGCCCGTCTTCGTTCCTGTCAATGTAATCGTAGCCGTACCATTACCAACAGCCGTAATCACGCCGGAAGAATTCACTGTAGCTACAGATGTGTTACTAGACACCAGTGTATAGGGCTCAATGTCTATCGCATTAGTAATATTAATGGTTTCTGTATCATTTACAGACATAGAAACACTAGTATTGGTAATCTGTGCATCGGCTACAGATTTGTACCAATGTGCATAGTAAGTGGTGGTCGCAGTCGGTATCGTCGCTGTCGTAACCTGTTGCCCACCACTTGATGCAGTCCACCAACCATCAAATAACCACCCACTATTAGTTACTTCTGGAAATTCCCCCAATGTGTCTCCATCCATAACCTTATAAGTAATAGTACTCGGAGTACCCCCATTTGCATTGTATGTGATATCAAAGACGTTACTAGCTGGTATATTACCCAACTTAATATACAAATTGCTAAGTTCACCAGTAAAGTAACGTTTCGCGGCGGTACAGTTTTCAGTACAATCTACATTATCTGGATAAGCTCCAAACCAAGCCGAAAGCCCAAATTGCTGATTAAAAGATGTGTTATCCTGTAAGAAAACTAAAGGCCCATTATCAATGCTAGTATAAATAACCCCATCAATTCTAAATATTCGTACGTCCGTACCAGCATATGCGGTTGCAACTGGAGTCTTAGTTACAACCCTAGACTCTGCATAATCGGTTGGTGCACCATAAGTTGATTTTATTTCAAAGTTTTTACTGCTGGTATTGCGCACAACAATGCCAGGAGACTTACCACCATAAGGCGAAGCAGTAACCGATGATGACAATTTATCATTAAATATAGTTGCTTGACTATCCGACTGAGAATTTGGATTATAAGCATCAATCGTAAAATGCACCTCATAATCTAGTGAATAATTGTCATTACTATAAAGTGCTACGCCAGTATCAATAAAATCATCATTCACATATTCCTGGCATTCTGAGCCGGAAATAGTACCGTTATTAAATACACATTTACCCATTTGATTCCAAACCATCGGGAATGGATCTTCGAGCCAAATCGCATAAAGTGTGATGTTGGTGCCGTCTGCGGTTTGGTCAATCGGATAATCATCGCCAGCTTGGTAGGTTGTACCGGAACATTCGTAATTATGGGTTGTGGGGTTGACGGTTGTCGCCACATCGCACCACCCGCCAAATGACATATCATCGGTCGTCATTACAGGTATAGCGCTACTGAGCGCTGCATGAGAATCTACCGCTGGGGTGCCACCATCAATTTCAAGCGCCTGTGGATTTGGCGATGGCATTCCGTTTACTGTTTCACTGGTATTAACATTATAAGTTACGTTATAGACGATTGAGTTCGCTACCGCCCTCAATATATAGGTGTAGGTATAATCACCAGGGACGAGATTATAGTCAATTTTTGCGCCAAATGAAAATGTGTATGCGTCACTTGAACTACCGGTATTTGCGGAGTTAGTCTTAGCCATCAACATGCCACTTGTCGAAGGTGCTGGCAAGTAATTGGTGTTTGGAACAACCGTATCCACCCCGTTATTGGTTGTTACATACTGGCTTGGTTTGTATCCCCATTTGTTGGTGTAATTACTATTAGCGATGAAAGTTGCCTCGTCGATAGCCGAGCCGATAGATGCGATTTCGTCATCGTCGTCATTAACCATGCTTGTTGAGTCTTCGGCGGATATTTGCAACGAATAGCCGGTAAAATTATCCGTGTTGACATTGACCGTCGCATTACTTGATTTTCCAAAGGTGCCTTCTGAAGAGGGGAGAAGAGATAGAGATAGAGTGCTAGAACTAACACTCATCGAAACAGTACTTTGTTTTGCTATCGCACGAACAGGAATTGAAAGGGCAGCAGAAACAAACCCAGATATTCCAAAGAATAACATCAGGGGAAGAGCCACATAATGCCACTTTTTGCGTATTAAGTGACACCGCTTTTTATACCATGTTTGGTATTTGTTCACTCTATAATAACTCCCACTTTTTCTATAATCTATTATATATTGAGATTTTTCATCATGCAAGTGCTTTAATTTTAATTTTTTTCCACAATGAAGCAAAAAGTAGCTATTTTGTTTATGTTATAATTTTTGTATGGGTGGACAGAATAGTGCCAGAACAACTATAAATATAAGAAATAGAATAAAGTTATGCGATTATCTTGTCGTGGCACAGCTTTTTTTGCAGGATAATTTCTTTCTTAGTCGCAAGCTTATTCCGGACGATATAAAACCAAGGCTGCTTGGACACTGGGGAACTTGCCATGGCATTAATGTTGCTTATGCAAATCTGAAATATTTCTTCAGAGACAATCCTGAGTTTTCTTTTGTGCTGGGTCCTGGACATGGATTCCCGGCTCTACAGGCAAACTTATTCATTGACGGGACGTTGCTCACAATTGATTCAAAAGCTACTGTAGATGAGGCTGGTTTTAAGCATGTGTGCAAGAATTTCTCTTGGCCAGATGGATTTCCGAGTCATGCTAGCCCTATAACGCCGGGGGTTATTACCGAGGGTGGAGAGCTCGGCTACGCACTTGCAAATGCTTATGGTTTAGCATTGGGCTATCCAGAAAAAATAATTGCCGTGTTGATTGGCGACGGAGAACTAGAAACAGCAACGGCGCTAGATTCTCTAAATTTGCACAATTTATTAGACGGAGATAATAATGGTAAAATTCTGCCTTTCTTACATTTAAATGGATATAAAATTTCTGGGCCTACGATTTATGCAAGAAAATCTGAAAGGGAATTAAACGAAATGATTCGGGGATTTGGTTTTGAACCAATACTAATTGAAGGAGACGACCCAGAAGTGTTCCAGGAGGCATTAAACAAAGACACAGAGGCACCATTTTATATTCTAAAAACCGAGAAAGGTGAAGGTGGGCCCAATCGCCATCATGATGCACATCAAATCCCGTTGAAAAATCCAAAAACAGACCCAGAAGAGCTAGGGCAGCTTGAAGAATGGTTAAGGAGTTACCAACCAGAAGAGTTATTGCAGTTCTTCGTGAATAGAATAACAGATAATTCGCAGAATTTGGAAACAAAAAATGAAATGAGCGAGGAAGTACATGATTAGTAAAATTAATAAACCTGGCGTGGAATTACATTCTCCGGCAAAAAAAATCGGTGAGCTACTGACTAAAAGATTTCAAGATGACCCACATTTTTATTTCTTTTCCCCAGATGAAACAACTTCTAACAAATTTGACCAGATATTTGAGATAGAAAGCAGAGCGTGGAACATGGAAAAGAAGCCTTGGGACTTGCCTGAGAGCGAAAACGGAAGGATTATTGAAATGCTATCCGAAAATGTATTATTTTCTGTAATGACCGGTCACTTGATGAATGGTGAACAGGCAATGATGGGAAGTTATGAAGCCTTTTTCCCGATTATTACAGCTCAGATTTTGCAACAAATAAAGTTTATAAAACAATCAAAACGAGTCGCCTGGAGAAAGCCATTACCGGCAGTAAACCTGCTATCGACTTCGACTTGCTGGCGACAAGATCATAATGGCTTTACTCATCAATCTCCAGCTTTAATATCTACTTTGCTCTCTATACCCTCCAACTGTGCAAATTGTATATTCCCGATTGATGATATTGCAGCAGAAAAAGCTTTTGAATTCATGATTGATTCCAGAGATGTTGTAAATTTAACAACATTTGATAAAAATGAACGCCCTCGCTATATCGATTCTAGTCATGCGAGTTTTGAATTCGAAAATGGTGGTGCATCTATTTATGAATTTGCTTCAGATGATAATCCAGACTTTGTTTTTACGGCAGCAGGAGATATCGTGGCACATGAAACCCTCGAAGCAATCAAAATTATCAAAAATGATATGCCGGAAATAAAAATCAGATTTGTCGGCATAAGTTCTCTCTCCTATAGAGGAATAGGCACCACTAAAAATAAACTTTCAAAAGCAAAATTTATGGAGCTATTTACTCCCAATAAACCAATTCTGGCAAATTTTCATGGTTATCCTGAAACCCTAGAAAATATATTAGAAAACTATACCGAAAGAAAAAGGCTTCGCGTGCACGGGTTCAATGAGGAGGGCTCTACGACGACCCCATTTGAAATGTTGAGAAAAAATATGGCATCTAGGTATGACTTAGCGATTGATATCGCAATGGTGAAAAGACGAAATGATTTAGTTTTGAAGTACAAAAAAGAACTAGAAGAAAACCATCGGCATGCCGTAGAATATGGAACTGATATTATAAGATAAAGCTTGTTTGTGGTACAATTAGCCTATGAATTATGTTATTTTAATTATTTTGTTGTTAATTTTATTAGAAACTACTTTTTTAGTATTCAAAAATCGCATACAATCTAAAATTTCTAAAAGGAAAATTTATGTCGATACGTCAGTCTTGATTGACGGTAGAATATTAAATGTAGCCAGGTCTGGCTTCATTGATGGCGAGCTAATTATACTAAAAAGCGTATTAAGGGAATTGCAGTTACTTGCCGATGGCAAGGATTCCGAAAAACGTTCGAGAGCACGTGCAGGATTAGAAGTCGCCGCAGAACTTGAGCGAATAATAAATATTGATTCGGAAATAGTTGACGATGGCGATGGAAGAAAAAAGGTTGACGACGAGCTACTAAAATATGCAAAAGAAAATCGTGGTGAAATATTAACACTTGATTACAACTTGATCAAAGTTGCAGAAGCTGAAAAAATCAAAACACTAAACATCAATGATTTAGCTTTAGCCACAAGGACTGAGTTCTTACCTGGGGAGAAGATTGAAATTAAAATTGCTGAGAAGGGCTCTAATCGTGGTCAAGGTGTTGGGCATCTTCCTGATGGAACGATGGTTGTAGTTGATGGAGCAGCGAATAAGGTAGGGAAAAACCTAACCGTAGAATTTGTGAGATTCTATGAGACTTCTGCTGGAAAAATGATTTTTGCTAAAATCATAAAACACAAAAGTTAGTTTTGTTTGTTTGATTGCTGATTTTGTTTTTGCGTATTAGTATTTGTATTGGTTTTCGGGGTAAGTGTCATCTCACCTGAAACACCGTATCCAGCGGTATCCGAAATCTCTAATTTAATGGATGTTTCTGTGCCATTTAGGCTGTAACCATTGACAGTGCCGTCGCTACCGAGAGAAATACCACTTTGTTCGACACCGTTAACATAAAGCGTAACACCGGCTATATCATAACTCCCTCGCTTAATGGTTGCGATAATCTTATTGTCGGCAGTAGAGAGAGATAATCGAGGTGGTTCATAATCACACGTATCCTTAGTATCCTTTTGATAAGGCTCCGGTACGCTATATACCTCATGACTAGTCATAGGATCAGTAATTTTAGTAACATCAACCTGAATCTTATACTCCTCTGGTGTACATTCCGAGGCTAACAGATGGTTATAACGATTAAAAGTTAGGGTTTCTTTTGCTACTCCAGAATTCTTGGATGCATTAAACCAGCTTGGCCAAATATCGGTTTTGCCATTAATAGTTAAAGTCTGTATGCCGGCAGGCTTCACGGGCTGATCGCCATAGTGCCACTTACCATCTGGCTCATAGACCTCTTTGTGAACGCGTTCCATATAAGTCGCAGCTATCATTCGAGCTATATCATGCGTATCAGAAGATAATCCACTACCGTCATGATTTCCATTCCATATAAATGTAGAAATAGCTGTAGAATAACTTTCGAAAACTGAATCTTTAGTCTCGTTTGAAATGGCCGTAGTGGTGGTACCGGTTTTTGTGGCCGTCCAGACATCTGGTATGATAAACCCTTCATTATTCCAATAACGTGAAGCGCGATCACTTAAAATGCTGGACAGCATGTAGGCAACTTGCTCATCCACTATGCGTTCAGCTTCAGTATCTTCCCATGCGTCAACCACTTCGCCAGAGGAATTCTTCATTTCTAAGACATAGGTTAGATCTTTATATGCGCCACCGCGTGCCAATGTGGCATAAGCATTAGCATGCTCAACCATACGAACGCCACAGCCAGAACCAATAGCAATAGATAAACCATAATTATCACGACCTTCACAATATGCTTTATCGCCAAGGTCATGAGCAACTTCTAGTGAATTGTCTATACCATTAATATAAAGCGCTTTTACTGCACTAATATTCAAAGATTGAGCCAAGGAATAACGAATTGTAATATTACCATAAAAACGTCGGCTATAGTTACGCAACATACAACTTCCGGTGTATCCGGCACAATAGATTGAATCAATATTTTCGTCTTTCAGAATAGAACCGGGGCCATAATTGATGCCTTCTCGTTGCATAAAGAGCGGGGCGTAATCCAGAATTGGCTTTATGGAAGAGCCTGGCTCAATCAGGGAATCGGTGGTTACATTCTGCTCGCCGAAGGTAGGATTGTAAAAATCTGCCGATCCCACCATAGCAATAACCTGGGACGTTTCCACATCAACAGACACTAATGCTGCGTTGTCGCTGTTGTTTTTGTACATTTGACCAACGCCCACCGCCATAGCGTCTTCAGCGATTTTTTGAGCACGGTAGTCTAACGTAGTTTTGATAGTCCAACCACCAGCGCGCATAGTAGAGATACCATATTTATCTTCAAGTTGCTTTTTAACTTCTAGCACGAAGTGTGGAGCAAGCATATCAGCATACTGGCTTGATTCTGGTTTGATTGTATCAAGAATTGCTACTTCTTTTGCTTCGGCAGCTTCTTCTGTAGTGATGTAACCCATCTCGGCCATCACGTCAAGTGTATAGTGTTGGCGCCAAAGCAACTGTTCATGACCATAGGAATTGTATGGATTGAAAACTCCTGGGTTATTTGGTATGGAGGCCAGAAGTGCCGACTCGGCCAGTGTGAGATCTTTGGCGGATTTACCGAAGTATGTTTGAGCAGCAGATTCTACACCGTTACGACGACCACCGTAGGGTGACTGATTAAGATACATGGTGATAATCTGATCCTTGGAGTACATTTTTTCTAGCTCTAAGGACAAAATTAACTCTTTGATTTTACGGGAAAGACCGCCACGGTTTTCACTTTGGGCTTCGTCTGAGAAATAGACTTGTTTTATCAATTGCTGAGTGAGCGTAGAGCCACCCTGCACGCCACGCCCTGAAAGCGTTGAGAAAGTAGCACGAATTAGTGCGCCAAAATCAACTCCGTGATGATTGTAGAAATTGCGGTCTTCAATAGCTACTGTGGCCTGATACATGTATGGTGAAATATCTTCTGCGTCAACAACTAAGCGGTAGTCGTTATTGCCAGTATCTTTCCAGAGCACCACGTCGTTTCGATCTAGATAAGTATTAACTGTTTCGGAAATTGACATTTCGTCTAGGCGAATTTCGTCTAAATCTTTTTTATAATATAGGAATAAACCACCAATAAATATAATACCTATCAAAACACAGGCAGCAAGAAACTTGAGAATGGCTTTTTGGCCTCGCCAAGAGAACCACCATTTGAAAACGCGTTTTGGATGAAGTCTTGCAAAAAAGCGTTTTACTGGGTCCTTGGGAAGTTTGGCTAGCTCTTCGGCGCGTCGTCGTGAATTGGTTTCTTTTTTGGCGCGGCGGCGATAAGCTAAACTTGAGTAAAGATTCATATTGTTCGCAGTTTTTTTAGTGGTTTTTTTCGTCTTGCTTTTTTTTGACGGCAAAACCACTTCGGTTTTTTTCCTATTCATAAAAACATTATAACATTAAAACTTTAAAAAAAGTGTTTTTTATTAATAATGACGTTGTTGCATAATTCATTAAGTCGAGAGACATAAAAGGCAAAATCTCTGATTTTGCCGCCGAAGGGGCGAAGTAGCGTGATATAATCAAAGATTATCGCGCTACGAAGCTCTCGAGACTAATGAATTATGCAACAAGGCCTTAATAATCAATGCTCATGAAAAAAGTTAAAATAACTTTTGAAAAACAATGATACAATGGTATATATGCGACGATTTAGGTTTAAATCTGTAGTTCAGTTGGCAAACATAAAACTATCAGTAAAATCCGCAGCGGTAGTGTTGGCGGGATCAACATTGGTCTCTGCTCTGCTGGGACTTTTTAGGGATCGTCTTTTAAATTCGTATTATCTTGGAACTTATCCGACAGGGATTGATGCATACACGGCGGCGTTTACTATACCTGATTTTATGTTTTTCATTCTGACTTCTGGTGCTCTTGCTGTTTCGTTCATACCTGTTTTTAATCAGAGATTAGCAACTGGCAATAAAAAATCTGCCTGGGAATTATCATCAAGCCTTCTTAATCTTTTGGCAATTGCTACTCTAGTGACTAGCGTCTTAATAATGATTTTTGCAGATCCCTTAATTCGTTATGTCGTTAGCCCTGGGCTTGATGAGTCAGGAATGATACTTGCGATTAATATGACAAGAGTGATTGCGATAAATCCGTTTTTGTTTTCTATTGCCACCGTACTGACTTCGGTACAACAGGCGGTAGGAAGGTTTGTGTTTTATGCTTTTGCACCAGCTATATATAATATAGGAATCATCATAGGTATCACTTGGTTTACTGGTGGAATAAACTTGTTTGGCGTACAGATTTTTGAAGGTGGCATCATGGGGGTAGCTATTGGTGTGATACTCGGGGCAGCAATGCAACTTATCGTATCGCTGATTGGTCTGTTCGGACTTGGCATGGATTATGAGTTCAAAATTTACTGGAGGAATCAAGGTTTCCGTTCAATACTGAAATTACTGCCAGCTCGTTCTTTGGACCAGGGAATTGATTATATTAACGGAATAGTGAACACTAATCTGTCTTCTCGCATGGGGGCAGGAGCAGTGCGCTCGTTTAACCAGGCTTCGGCTCTACATCAAATGCCGGTTAATTTAATTGGTGTGGCAATATCCACGGCATTCTTCCCGAAACTGACCGAGCAGTTAGGAAACGGTAGTAAAAAAGAATTCTATGAAACCTTCCGTCAAGCATTAAGGACAATTATATGGATTTCTTTGCCCGTAGCAGTAATTGCATTTTTCGCTAGAGGCTACGTAGTAAGTTTTATCTCGAATATAGGTAATAATGACAGTAACGGCACAATCGCTTCAATTCTCGGGACGCTCGTTGTTGCTATTTTTGCGAGATCAGTATTTCATATTGCTTCAAGAGGGTTTTACGCATTCCAGGATACCAAAACACCTTTTGTGGTATCAATTGTCGCAGTTGGACTAACTATATTGTTTTCTATATGGTTCTATTCGATTAATTGGGGTGTGGATGGATTGGGTATTGCGCAATCTATTGGGGCAATCATAGAAATATGTATTTTGTTGTTTATTTTACAAAAAAGATCCAAGGGAGAATTACTAAATAGACCTTTTTGGAGAGCATTTTCCAGAATGTTATTCGCAACAATAATCACTGGGTGTGTGGCTTTTTCAATGACAAAATTTGTACCATTGATGGCAACGGATACATCACTCGTAATAACAATACCTAAGTTTCTATTGATATCAGTGGTTTCGGCGGTGGCTTATTTGATTGCAAGTTATTTCTTGGAACTCAAAGAATCGAAACCAGTCTTGGAATATATAAAGAAAATTTTGTTTAGAAATGCGAAGTAAATAATCCAAGAGATGTGATATAATTTAGCTATGGATATAAAACGCGAGGATATTCAGCATTTGGCCGCACTGTCAAATTTTTCGTTATCCGAAGAAGAGATTAAGTCTTTAGGAGACGATCTTGGAGAGATTATAAAATACATTTCCCAGTTAGATGGACTGAATACTAATAATGTCAGTCCGACCTATCAAGTTTTTGAAATGGAAAATGTCTGGAGAGATGATGAAATTCTAGAACAAGAAGCCAATCGTGAACAGTTACTTAGTTTAACAAAAGAAGAAAAAGATAATCAAATAAAGGTTCCAAAAGTATTATGAAGACAGCAAATAAAAAAATGACAGCTGAGAGATTAGTGAGAGATGCTTTGGAGAAAGCAAAACATTTTGCTGACTATAATATATTTACATTTTTAAATGAGGAAGGGGCGATTAAAAAAGCCAAGGAAATTGATGCAAAAATTGCAAAAGGTGAAGATGTGGGAAGATTGGCTGGTGTGCCCTATGCTTTGAAAGATAATTTCTTGAGCAAAGATGGAGATACGACGGCGTCGGCACATATTCTGGAGGGTTTCAACTCGCCAATTGTTGCGACCGCAGTTGCGAAATTGGAAGCCGAAGGAGCAATTATGATTGGGCGAACAAATCTGGATGCGTTCGCACATGGTTCATCGACAGAAAATTCATATTATGGGCCAACGCTTAATGCAGTTGATAAAAAGCGCGTAGCGGGTGGTTCGTCTGGTGGCTCTGCGGTAGCCGTTGCGCTTGATATAGTAGAATTCGCTACTGGTACAGATACTGGTGGTTCGATTCGTCAGCCAGCATCGTTTAATGGGGTGTATGGGCTGAAGCCTACTTACGGCACAATTTCGCGCTATGGCGTAGTAGCAATGGCGTCATCCACGGATTGTATTGGATTTTTCACTAGGACGCCGGAAGATATGGATTTGTTAATGTCGATTACTTCTGGGCAGGACCCGAAAGATATGACGACTTTGCCAGATTATTATAATACTGAAGTAGAGGCCACAACTGAAACCACTCCGACTATTGGTGTCATAAAAGATTTTGACAACGAATCAGTGGATGCTAAAATCCGAGAAGCACTCAAGAAAAAATGCGAGTTCCTGAAATCAAAAGGACATGAAATAATAGAGCTTAGTATGCCGAGCTTAAAATATGCGCTTGCGGCATATTATATTATCGTCCCAGCAGAAGTTGCTTCAAATTTATCGCGCTATGACGGGATACGTTATGGTTTTAGAACGAAGAACGCCGACGATTTAGATAGATTATATAGTAACACTAGAGATGAAGGTTTTATGCGAGAGAACAAACGCCGTATTATGATTGGTAACTTTGTGCTTTCGAGTGGATTTTATGATGCGTATTTTCTAAAAGCCGCCAAGGCACGCACGTTGATTGTTGAAGAATACAAAAAGGCGTTTGAAAAAGTTGATTTTATCTTATCGCCAGTTTCACCAAATCCCGCTTTTAAATTGGGCGAAAAAGTAAATGACCCAATTGCGATGTATTTGGAAGATATGATGTCGGTGTCTTTGAATTTGGCTGGGGTTCCTGGTCTTGCAATTCCTGCAGGAAATAACAAGGCGGGATTACCGATTGGCTTACAGCTTGTAGGCCCTCGACGAAGTGATAAAAAATTAATTGAATTTGCGAAGGAGCTTATCTAATGGATGGAGGAGTAGTAACTTTTATTATTGCAGTATTGATTGTAGCGGTTTTGGTGTTTATATCGATACTACTAACTGGCAAACGCAATTACCATTTTAACGTTGAGGCTTATCAGTCACGTTTTCTAACAATTGA
This sequence comes from uncultured Candidatus Saccharibacteria bacterium, assembly GCA_964468665.1. Classification (GTDB taxonomy): domain Bacteria; phylum Patescibacteriota; class Saccharimonadia; order Saccharimonadales; family Saccharimonadaceae; genus Nanosyncoccus. The sequence goes on along the minus strand of CAYXTS010000009.1, from coordinate 2,020 downwards.
AAACAAATTGAAGCAGGACAACCCTGCGAGCTTTACGGTTGCGGTTATAGAGGGCGATAAATTATTAGACAAGGCAATGATAGAGATGGGTATCCCTGGCAAGAATATGGGCGATAGGCTAAAAAAAGGTGGAGGTCGTTTCTCCGATTTGAATGGGGTATGGCGTGCCCATAAATTGCGTAATGCTATCGCACATGAAACCGATTTAGAGATTACATATAAACAGGCTTCCAATGCTCTTGCCATCTACAAACAGGCCTTGAAGGATTTAGGAGCAATATGAATATTCAAACTATTAGAAGGCGAGCCATGCGAGTATATTTAACAGTGAAAAATGCGAGGGTAAAATAATGAAATATACGCCGACGATTGGAATTGAATGCCACGTTCAATTGTGTACTAAAACAAAACTTTTTAGCGAGGTCGATAACGACGCAAGAGGGAAAGAACCAAATTCTTGCGTTTCGCCAGTGGATTATGCGTTGCCGGGGATGCTTCCACGTCTCAATGGCGAGGCAATCAAGTTCGCCATAAAAGCAGGTAGGGCTATGAATTGTAAAATTAATGCACATTCTAGGTTTGACCGCAAACATTATTTCTATCCAGATTCGCCAAAAGGATACCAAATTACACAGTTTTATGAACCAATTATAGGTGAAGGTTATGTAGAGTTACCATCTGGAACAAAAATCCGAATTGAACATGCCCACCTGGAGGGTGATGCGGGCAAGTTGACCCATTACGATACGTATTCATTAGTGGATTTAAACAGGGTCGACACACCTTTGATTGAAATCGTTTCAATGCCAGATATTCATTCAGCAAAAGATGCACACGATTATTGCAAGGAGCTTTGGCGATTGATGTGTTTTGCCGGAGTGACAAATGGCGATTTATATAATGGCAATATGCGTTTTGACGTAAATATTTCCTTGGCGCCTGAGGGTTCTAAAAAATTAGGTACCCGTGCAGAAGTGAAAAACTTGAATTCATTTAGGAGTGTTGAGAGGGCGGTTGAATACGAAATAAAGCGGCAGAGCAAGATACTAGATATTGGAAAGAAAGTCATCCAGGAAACTCGTGGCTGGAACGATGCAAAGGGGGAGACCACGGGTCAACGTTCAAAGGAAGAGGCAAAAGATTATCGTTATATGCCAGAACCAGATTTGCCGCCAATTAATCTAAGTGCTGAATTTATTGAAACCGAAGCAGCGAAATTATCCTTAATGCCTTCGGATTATCGGGGAAAGTTTGCAGGAATTGTGGCCGATGATATCCTGGAGGTGTTACTTGATTATCCGGAATTAATGAGTAAACTTCAAGAAATAGATAAAAAATATGTCAAATTAATGTCAAATTTGTTTGCATCAGTTTTGTTGGCAGAGGAGAAGTCGGCAGAGTATTTAAATGATTTGCCGGGCGCTAAGGATTTGGCAGAACTGGCAGAAATGAACGAAAAGAAGGAGTTGTCCTCCACTGCAACAAAGGAGGTATTCCTCAGATTATTTGATCCGCAGATGAAAGGCAGAGGGACAAAACAAATCGCAAAGGAACTAGGATTAATTCAGGAAAATGACTTGGGTGCACTTGAAAAAATCGTCGATACGGTTCTTGCCAAGCCAGAAACACAGAAGGCACAGGAGGACTTTAGAAACGGGGAAGAAAAAGTGATTGGGTTTCTAGTGGGTCAAGTAATGAAAGAGTCAAAAGGAAAAGCAAATCCGTCAGCGGTGCAAGAGATTTTAAGGAAAAAGCTCCCATAGGTAGTTTTTAGAGCAGTTTGAATCAGCCTTGGTACATCGTGACCTCAACATGGGACAACGCCTCAGAAAAGGTACTCAATTCAGATACATCCGAGGCGTTTTTAGTTTAAAATTCTATTTTTATGATATAATGAATGAAAGTTGTCTTTTTGAGTGTGGAACTCTTGGGCAAAAATAATACCAATATTGCGCATATCGGCTAGTACGAGCTGCTCGCGGTCCAGTTTCTTTCCGATCTGTTCCTCTTCCATAAGGAA
>CAYXTS010000008.1:0-31196 GCA_964468665.1 uncultured Candidatus Saccharibacteria bacterium | reverse complement strand
AAAGGAGTTTGATGAGATTACTATTGCAGTAGATCGCGTATCTCGTACGGTGGCCGGTGGTCGCAGGATGCGTTTTAAGGCATTAGTTGCAATTGGTAACCATAAAAATAAGGTTGGCGTTGGTGTGGCTAAGGGTAATGATGTGACTACTGCAGTAGCAAAGGCTACCTCTAAGGCTAAGAAGTCTATGATTACATTTAATATAGATGGTGAAACGATTTGCCACGAAACTCGTACTAAGGTAACTGGCGCGGATGTTTTAATGAAGCCAGCTGCCCCTGGTACTGGTATTATTGCAGGTGGTACAGTACGTTCGATCATCGGTCTTACTGGAGTAAAAAATTTGATTTCTAAATCTCTTGGTAGCACTAATAAGGTGAATATTGCTTATGCTGTGATTGAGGGTTTGCGCCAGCAAGTTCCTCGCAAGGATTGGAATAATAAGACGGAGAACGTTGCGGCCAAAAAAGCTAAAACGAAAGAGTCGACTGGTGAAACTAGCACCAAGACGCCTGCTGCTAAGAAGGTCACTAAAAAGGAGGATAAGTAATGAAATACAATGATTTAATTGTAGAAAAAAATACCCGTCCTTCTAGGAAAGGTCGTGGTATTTCGGCTGGGCAGGGTAAGACTGCTGGGCGTGGTACCAAGGGTCAAAAGGCCCGTACTGGCCATCGCAAGATGCCGGCTGGGTTCATGGGTGGCCAGAGAGCTATTATGCAGGCTGTGCCAAAACTCAAAGGTTTTAAATCTTTCCATCCTAAGGCCGAAGTGGTTTATACGGATAGATTGAACGAGCTTAAGGGCAAGGTAGATAACTTTGCTTTGGCTGAGGCGTCGTTAATTTCTTCGCCATTCGTAAAGGTGAAGGTGATCACCCGCGGTGAACTTACTGCTAAGATTGATTTAGAAACGCAATTTGCTTCTAAATCTGCGATTGAAGCTATCAAAAAGGCCGGTGGTTCGTTTAAAAAGGTGGCGATTTTGCAAAGGCCAGCTGCTAAAGAGTCTAAATAACTAATAATTTAAAAATAGCTCCTCAAAAGAGGAGTTATTTTGTGGTATAATAGAAGAAATAATAGTGGAGTTACAAGATGGATGAAAAAGAGTTAAAAACTAGTCCGAAACAGCGGGTGTTTATTATACTAATTGCAATATTAATGCTAGGTTCTATCGTGGCGGGATATGCGGCAATTGTATTGAATGGTGGGAAAACTTCAGGAGCTACAACTGAATCAAAGATTAGTGAAGAAAAGCTGGCTGAGTATGAGGAGGCTTACAATAAAAAAGTAGCGGAATTTTCCGAAGCTACTAAGGGGGATTTTGAGAAATTTATTAAGTATAAGTCTGAGATTACAGCATATAATGAAACTTCTGCAAATAGTGGTGGGATACAGACTAAGGATCTTAAAACTGGGTCTGGCGAAGAAATAAAGGATGGAGTAGAATACCTTGCTTATTATGTAGGATGGTGTGCGGATGAGTCGATTTTTGATTCATCGTTTGATAATAATGATAATCCCACAAGTTTTTCTAAAATTTTAGATGCTTCACTTGGGATGATTGAAGGCTGGAATTTGGGAGTAGAAGGAATGAAGATTGGTGGAATTCGTGAGATTACGATTCCTGGAGAATTGGCTTATGGTGATAGTATGGAGATCTGTGGTGGTAAAAATAAACCATTGAAATTTATGGTGATGACAAAAGCAAAAGAGGGTTCTTTAAAAACTTTAGCGGAAGAACTAGACGAAGCAAATATGAGGTTGCAATATGCTTACTATGGCATAGATTATGATGCGATGGGCGGAGAATAGTTGGTGACTAGAGAGAATGAATTTTTCTTTTATGATTTAGAGACTTCCGGGCTAAAGGCGCGGGAGGATAGGATTATGCAGTTTGCTGGACAGAGGACAGATAGTGAGTTAAATCCAATTGGCGAGCCGGTAAACGTGCTGGTGAAGATGACTGATGATGCGCTTCCGAGTCCAGGGGCGATTATGGTAACGAAAATTACGCCTCAGATGACTCTGGCGGATGGGATAAGTGAGGTGGAATTTTGTAAATATGTGACGGAGGAGATTTTTATACCTGGAACAATTGCCGTGGGTTATAATACCGTGAGGTTTGATGATGAATTTATGCGGGCGACGTTGTGGCGGAATTTTTATGATCCGTATGAATGGGAATGGAAAGATGATAGAAGTCGGTGGGATATTCTAGATGTTGTGCGGATGACGCGAGCACTTAGGCCGGATGGGATTAATTGGCCGTTTACGGATGACGGCAAACCAACTAATCGGTTGGAATTAATTACGAAACTAAACGGGGTGAGTCATGAGCATGCACACGATGCATTATCGGATGTCTATGCGACAATTGCAGTGGCGAAGTTGATTTCTGAAAAGCAGCCGAAGTTGTTTGAATATCTGCTTAAAATGCGAAATAAAAACGAGGTTCGAAAATTAGTGAATCTTGAAAACAAACGACCGTTTGTCTATGCTTCGGGACGATACTCTTCTGAGTTCAATAAGACTACTGTGGCTTTTCCGCTAACAAGTGGGCGAAATGGGAATGTGTTGGTGTTTGATTTGCGATATGACTTGGAGGAATTGATGAAAATGGATTCTATACGGGTGGGTGACGGAGCTGGAGGGACCCCCGCCGTACGGAGTGAAGCGAGTACGGTTGGGGAAGCTGCGACGGCAGGACCCGCCCGAAAGATGTATTATCCGATTGTGAAGGAATTATGCTATAACAAATGTCCGGCGGTGGCGCCGATATCGGTGCTGGATGAGAATGACGGTTGGGGAAAAATTGGGCTAAGTCGAGAAATGATGGATAAAAATCTGGAGATTTTGCTCAGACATCCAGACTTTGCCGAAAAAATACGAGAACAATATGAAGGCAGACTAGAGTTTCCACCCGCGATTGAGCCGGAGGCTGCCTTGTATGATGGGTTTTTGAATGATACAGATAGGGTAAAAGTGGCGGCAGTGCGAAATGCGGAACCGGGGAAATTGGCGGATTTTCATCCGGACTTTGTTGACGAGAGATTGCCCGGGCTACTGCTTCATTATAAGGGGCGTAATTATCCAGAGAGTTTGTCTGAGTCGGAAGCGGTGGAATGGGAAAAATATCGTTTGGGCAGATTGAAGCGAATGGCGCCTGGATTTTTGAAGGAGCTAGAGAAGGTTTATCGGGTGGATGACTATATTGGCGAGGAATTAAAGCTGTATTTTGAGGGAATTTTGGCGGAAGACTATTAAACTTATGATAAAATAAAACAAGAAAGGGTGGTATGGATAATAATAAAATCATGATTGTGGGGACAGGCAATGTGGGGGCTAGTATTGCTTTTGCTTTGTTGAATCAGCGAACTGCGGTGAATGAAATTGTTTTGACTGATATTATCGCAAAGGATGCGGAAGGTGAGGCGATGGATCTTAGAGATGCTTTGGCTGTGGCACCGAGTTATGTAAAGATAAGCAACGGAACATATAAGGACGCGAGAGATTGTGATGTGGTTGTGATCACGGCGGGAGCGGCACAGAAACCAGGAGAAACTAGATTGGATTTGTTGAAAAAGAATGTAAATATCTTAAAGGGTATGATAGAACAGGTAATGGCGAGTGGTTTTAATGGAATTTTTCTTGTGGTGACGAATCCAATGGATGTTTTGACTTACTATACGATGAAGTTTTCTGGTTTGCCAGCCGAAAAAGTAATTGGATCTGGTACGGTGCTAGATTCGGCGAGGCTAAGAACTAGAATTGCGGGGTATTTAAATGTGAATCCTAAATCAGTACATGCTTATCAGATTGGTGAGCACGGAGATTCTGAACTTACAGTTTGGTCGCTTGCGGATGTGGGCGGACAGAAAGTGACGGATATGCTACCAGTTGATGTGAGGGATGGGATTTCTGATTTTGTGAAAAATGAGGCCTATGAGATTATCGATAAAAAAGGTGCGACTTATTATGGGATTGCGACATGCGTGGTGCAGATTTTAAATTGTATTTTGAATGATGAAATGCGGGTGCTCGCAGTTTCATCTTTTGATGGCTTTTCGGGTACGAGTTTTGGGTTTCCGTCGGTGGTGGGACGTGCTGGGGTATTGAGAAGATTAGATATAAAGCTTTCGGAAAAAGAAGGAATTGAGCTACAAAAATCCATAAATACTCTAAAAAAAGCTATAGATTCTGTTAAAATGTAAGTATGAAGAGAATTAATATATCTTTTAATTATATCATACTTCTTGTGTTTTGTCTAGTAGTTTTTTCTTTTTTGGGGGGTATGCCGGTTTTTGCAGATGTAAATAATTTTTATTTTCGTGATTTTACAGGTGATTATTATCTTTCTCGTGATAGTGACGGGCTATCTCATTTAAAAGTGGTAGAAAGTGTAACGGCGGTTTTTCCAGATTATAATCAGAACAAAGGTATTTGTCGGCAGATACCGTTCACAAATCAGAACGGGACGAATTTGACTTTGCCAAGATTGACAAAATCAGATATTGTTTTGACACGTAATGGTGAGCCGGAACCAATTTATAGTATAGAAAAAGAGGCGAATTATTATAATGTTTGTACTGGTACTGATGAGTATGTGCTAGGCGAACAGACCTATGTTTTTGAATATCAGTTTGAGAATGTTGTGACGGAGTTTAATGTAGACGGAAGGGAATTCCAGGAGCTTTATTGGGATACGAACGGGAATGGGGCGATGCAAAAGTTTGAGGTGGTGACAGCTAGACTGCATTTTGAAGAACCCAATGTGTATGCAGATAAAAGTTGGTGCTATGTTGGCAGCTATGGTAAGAGTGATCAGGATAGGTGTGTTGTGCTAGAGATTGAAGACGGTGTAGAGTTTAAGGCTGCAAATTTGGCTAGTTTTGAAAATTTGACTTTTGATGTGGAACTAAAACCTGATAGTTTTGTATTGCCAGAGCCGGTGAAAAACTATACTTATGTTTGGTTGGCTTTGGTTGCTCTTGGGGTTAGTTTGTTGGTTATTTCGAGGTTTCTAGTGAAATATTTGAAATCGCGCGAGAAGAGTGAATATTACAAGGGGATTTTTGTGGCTCCGCAGTATCAGCCAAGTAAGGATTATAGTTTGCCGGAGATGGCGGAGATTTTTATTGGTAAGAAGAAGGATATGAAGGTGGCGATGTTGCTAGAAATGGTGGTAAAGAAACAGATTGAACTAAAGAAGGTTGACAAGAAGAACTGGTCGGTTATTTTGAAAAAGGAGGTACCGGCGGAATATTTGGATTTGTTGAAGATTTTGAATGGTGGTGATAAACCGAATATAGATGATGAGATAGAGATAAAGAAACAAAAGGCTAGCAATCGGTTGATTACAATAAAAAGCGCAATGGAGAGTAAGATTCTTGGGGATTTGAAAAAAGATGGATTGGTTGAAGATAAATATAATTTTGGAACTAGTAGTGGAAGGGGGGTCGGGAATGTGATTGCAATGAGTTTGGTGATGGTTCCGATAGTGGTAATGTTTGGGTTGTTTTTAATGAGCATGTTGCAGGAAATTTTGGGTCTAGATATGACTTATGGTCAAGAAATGGTGTTTTATCCGTATTTTTATAAAAGTATGTTGGTTTTGATTATGGTGACAGTGGTGATTTGTGTGGTGCTTTCTGATGCCGTACAGAAATACGCTAGGCATACTAAAAAAGGACTAGAAGCATCGAGATATATGGACGGATTGGAGCTATATATCAGAATGGCGGAAGCAGAAAGGATAAAATTTTTGCAAGGTATTGATAAGGTGGATGTTTCGGCAAAGGGGATTGTGAAATTATATGAAAAATTGTTACCATATGCTGCGATATTTGGGCTAGAAGAGAGTTGGATGAAGGAAATGAAGGATTATTGCAAAGTAGAAGAAATTGATGAACCTGATTATTTATTGAATGGAATTGTTGCGTCAGAAATGATGCGCAGTATTCATAATGCCACTTCTTATGTAAATACCGCTACGACGATGTCTAGTTCTGGTGGAGGAGCTTCTTCCGGCTTTTCTGGTGGAGGTGGGGGTGGATTTTCTGGCGGTGGAGGTGGGGGTGGAGGATTTTCTGGGCGCTAGAATCGTTTATAATATTTGAAAAAGCATTAGAAATATAATGAATGTGATATAATATAATGGATGATGACTATAAAAATAATAAGATAATTAGAGGATAAAAAATGGAGCCAATCAATAGCCCAACACCAACACCAATGCCAACACCAACACCTACACCTACACCTACGCCTACGCCGAATCCGGCTTCGGCGCCTGCACCAATACCCGATTCTGTTTCTGAACCAGTAGTTTCTGCTCCGACCCCAACTCCAACTCCGGTTTCGCCTTTGACGATGGAGCCAGTTTTGACGCCTAATCCTGGTATTAATCCAGTACAAAATCCGGTTTCGGCGCCGAGTTCTGTGCCTGAACCTGCACCTGTGCCGGAGGTAACACCTGCCGTTGGGGTGAATCCTGCAGCGATGGCTGCTCCGAGTCTCAGTTCAGAGTCCAATCAGGCTCCAGTTAATCCGGTTTTTCAGCCAAACAATTCTGGGGTTGCGGCGACTGATCCTATAATGATGCCAGAGCCGGCTAAGGCGCCAGATCCGGTTGAGGAAGAATTAAAAGCTCCTATGAAAGCCGCTGAGCCAGTACCTGGTTCGATTGGCTCTGCTATTTCTGGTCCTGGGTTAACAAATGGGGCTGGTATGTCAGGTGGACAGATGGCTCATACGCCGAGTGTACCGTTTAACGATCCAGCAATGCAGTTTGGTGCGTCTAATCCAACTCCTGGAACTGCTGATGCTGGTAAGGGGAAGTCGAGCAAAACGACTTTGATTGTTTTGATTGTGGTAGCGTTTTTGGTCGTTGCGGCACTAGCGGTTATTTTGGTAATGCAACTGTTAGGTGGTAACGTCGGTAGTGGTGGTGGCTCGAGTAGCACTAGTAATTCGAGTAGTTCAACTAGTAACTCTAGCTCCCAGTCCCAGTCTAATTCTAGTAACAGTTCTTCTAGTGGCAGCAGTTCGTCGCAATCTGCTAGTAATACGACCAGTACTCTTAGCTGTGTGAGGAATATGACGGCAGCTGAGGTTGCTAGTTTCAAGGATGCAGCTTCTGGTACGGTTAGTGTTAGTGCAGAGTTTTCTGGAAAGGGTCTATTAGACACGATTTCTTTAGTAAAATCGGTAGTATATAGTGATGAGGATTCTACTTCGAACGAGCCGGTTGAGATGGAAGTGCATGAATCGGAAGCGGCGGATATTACTTCGACTAGTGCTGTCATTTTTGAATTACCGGTAGATAAATCTACTGGAGAAGTTGATCTTACGCTTAGTGCTGTTCAGTCCAATTACAATAACCTTGCTTTCACTTGCAAAGTATTGTAAAATATTTTTATGGCGAAAAAATATATTACGACGGCTATTCCTTATGTGAATGGTGTTCCTCATGTTGGTCATGCGATGGACTATTGTTTGGCTGATACTTGTGCTAGGTATTTACGTTTGATTGGTGATGAAGTCAAGTTTCAAGCGGGCACAGACGAACATGGTAATAAGATTTTTCAAAAGGCAAATGAGCTTGGGGTAGAGGTTTCTGAATATGTTTCTGGTAATGCTGACAAATTTAAGGATTTTATTGCAAAACTGGATATTTCTTATACTGATTTTATTCGTACGACTGATAAAACACATGAAGTGCTTTGTCAGAAGATTTGGCAGAAATTGTCTAACCATATATATACTGCGAAATATGAGGGATGGTATTGTACTGGCTGTGAAAGATTTGTAACAGAAAAGGAATATGGGGAGAATGGTGGTGTTTGTCCAGACCATCAGAGACCGTACGAAAAGCTAGAAGAGGAGAACTATTATTTTAGAATTGCGGATTTTAAAGATAAGATTCGGGATGCAATTGTGTCTGATAAAATGTTGATACTGCCTGAATTTAGAAAAAATGAAATTTTGAGTCTTTTGGAAGATTCACCAGATGTTTCAATATCAAGACCGAAAACTCAATTGACTTGGGGTATTCCGGTGCCCAGTGATGAAACCCAAGTGATGTATGTATGGGTTGACGCTTTATCAAATTACATTACGGTTTTGGGCTATCCTGAGAAGGATATTTCTGATTGGTGGCCAGCTACAGCACAATTTGTTGGTAAGGATATATTGCGATTTCATGCGATTATTTGGCCAGCGATGCTACTGGGTCTTGGGTTGCCGCTCCCGAAGACGTTAGTATCTCATGGTATGATTTTGGTAAACGGTCAAAAGATGGCTAAATCCGTTGGTAATGTCGTTGACCCTAATGAAGTAATTGATAAATATGGCTTAGACGCGTTTCGTTATTATTTTTTGAGACATATTGATACTTTTGCTGATTCGGATTTTACTTGGGAAAAATTTGATAATGCGTATAATAATGAGCTGGCTAATGATCTTGGTAATTTGGTACAAAGACTAGCGACGCTTGCTAAAAAGGCTGGTATTGAGTTAAGGATTGCTTCTGAAATTTCCATTACTTCAGGGTATATGGAGTTGATGAATAAGTATGAATTTTCGAAAGCATTTGATTTAGTTTGGGAAAAAGTGCAAGGACTGAATAAAAGGATTGACGAAGAAAAACCTTGGACATTAATAAAAAATGGTGAAGAAGCAAAAGTAAAAAAATGTTTAACTGATTTAATTTGTGATATGTTAGTTGTTAATCTTGAGTTGTCGCCTTTTTTGCCGGATAGTTCTAAAAAGATTGCTGATGTGTTTGACAAGGAAATAGAGCCGCCGAAAGTTCCGTTATTTCCTAAAGAGTAATTGGATATAGTTGTATTGATTTTAATGTTTCGTAAAATTTCGCAAAAAAATAACCTCCATTTGATGGAGGTTATTTAATGTATCGGTGGTTTTATTCTTCACCAGATAATTTGGAAGCGAAATCAGAAAGATAGAATCCGATGACTCCTCCAATCATTGGGAATATGGCATAGATAGATAGTGCTTGGAAGATTCCGCCGAGTATTTCACCAAAACTTTCGCCTGCGGTTGGGAAGATTTGTAGCATGAATGCTACGGCTGGATTAAATATGAAACTATTGTTGGTGCCGAGGAACGCTGCAGATGCAACATAGCCTACTACTACTGCTAGAGCCATACCACCGGCAATGACTGCTGCAAATGTGAACACACTGCGTTTGTATTTGAGTGCACGTGCAAAGAAGAAAGCAATGATTGCTGCACCGAGTAACTCAACCATAACGGTTGGCCAGAAGCCATTTTCGGCCAATGTCGCCATTGTTGGGATGTCGTATGCTGTTTCACCACCAGCTAGATGGAAACCATTAAAGATTAGCCAGCCAATCCATGCGCCAATGACTTCGGCAATGATATACATAATGCCGCGGATGACCGACATACGTCGTGATGCCATCATACCGACAACAACTAGTGGGTTCAAACAGGCACCAGAAAAGGCGTAAACAGCAATTAGTGTTGCGATAATGGCAAATGCGTAATTTGCTACGTTTGCAATTCCCATGAGCGATAGAGAGAATAGCAAAAGTGCGATTAACATAGTGCCAATTGCTTCGCCGAGTAAAGAGCCATAGAATTTGTGACTCTTGAAAATAGTAAGGATACTTTCTTTGCCCTCGTATTTTTTGGCAAAGAATCCACTTAGGCAGGATTTTCCTTCGCTTGGTTTTTCCTCGATAACTTTTTTCTCGCTTGATTTTTTCTCGCTTGATTTTTTCTCCACCGTGTTGGTTTTAACGGCCTCGAGTTCTGTCTTTTCTGCAGTCTTCGCGGCTGATTTTGTCGACTTGTTCTTTGTGGACTTGTTCGACGATTTAGACTTTTTAGTCGCCATTATAGCCTCCTTAAATGTTTATTATTGTTATTATATCACGTTTTTGTGTGATATAATGAAAAAAGTTATTAATTTATTTAGGAAAAAAGATGGGTGTAATTGTAAACAAAGAAAATACAAAAAAAGATGAACTTTCGAGGAGAATTGATGCTGACCTTCGTATGAAGATGTCAGAAGGTGCAGGTGTAATAAATGGAGAAACGCCTGACCTAGTAGATGAGTCGGAGTATGTGAAAGATTTTAAAAAAACTGGTAAGTTTGGTTGGATCTGGGTGGTCTTGGTTGTTTTAGCGGTGATATCCTTGATTTCGATTATATTTATATAAACTTAGATGCTTGATTATGAATATTTGTAAATGTGGTTTTTGGTGAATTTGGAAATATAATGTGAAATGATGTTTTGAAAAATGTAGTATAATATATGTTAATATGCAAGAGTTAAAGAGATTAAAACAAGAGCTGAAAGATATAAATATTAAGGCAGCGAAGATTCGGGATTTGCCAGTTGATGAGAGAGCAGAATTCGGTAGGCAAATTAACGTAGAACGTGAGAAGGTGCTGAAAGAGATTGCTGAATGTGAGAGAAGGTTGCTTGACGTTGAAGCTGAACCAATTGATGTGACGGCTTTTTGCGGAGCAAATGAACCTTTGCCAGAATTTTATTCAACTTTGATGGGTTCTAAGCACCCCCTAACTACTGAAATAGACAGAGTAGTGGATATTTATCAGATGATGGGCTTTGATGTGGTGGAGTCTAGGCAACTCGACGATGAGTTTCATATGTTTGATTCCTTGAACTTTCCTAAAGAGCATCCAGCACGAGATGGATACGATACGTTTCGAACTGAGGAGGGTTTAATTCCGCCAGCGCATACATCAACGATGCAATATCGCGTTCTTAAGCAATACAAGAAAAATCTTGAGGACGGAAAAGCAATTGCTGTCGTTGTACCGGGGAGAGTATTTCGTAATGAAGATGTAGATGCAACACATGAGCATACTTTTTATCAGTGTGAAGGAGTGTATGTTTCAAGAACTTGCACAATGGGCGATATGTTGGGGATTTTGAGGGAATTTTTTGAAAAGTATTATGAACAGAAATTGAATATTCGGACACAGCCGGGGTATTTCCCATTTACAGAGCCTAGCTTGGAATTTTTGATTGAGAAGCCAAAGAGTTTGGGCGGGAAGAAGGGCGATTTTTTGGAGATGCTTGGTTGTGGAATGATTCATCCAAATGTTTTGAAAACTGCTGGGATAAATCCTGATGAGTATCACGGATTTGCTTGGGGTGGAGGAATTGATAGATTGGTGATGCTAAAGTATGGCCTGAAGGACGTACGGGATTTTGAGTCGGGTAATCTTAATTTCTTAAGGGAGTTTAATATATGAAGATTAGTTTGAATTGGCTTAAAGAATATGTAGATATTCCGACAGAAATGTCTAGCGAGGATTTGATTAGATTAATTGGTGCTAGACTGGTAGAAGTAGAGGGAGTGATAAATGAATCTCATAAGTATGACAATATTTATGTAGTAAGAGTGGAGAAGGCTGAAAAAATTCCAGAAACGCATTTGACTTTGTGTCAAATAAGTACAGGAAATAGTGATGAATTTGTACAGGTGGTATGTGGTGCTCCCAATGTGCGAGAAGGAATGTTGGTGGCTTGGATTGCGCCTGGTGCGGTAGTGCCAGCTAGTACTCACGAAGATGCGCCTTTTGTAATCGGTAAACGCAAAATGCTGGGCAAGTACGATTCGAACGGAATGTTGGCAGGAGCAGATGAGTTGGATTTTGGGGACGACCATTCTGGTATTGTGGAAATTGATCCTGAGATTGCTAAACCAGGAGATAAATTAGCAGATGTTTTTGATTTGGATGATTTAGTGTTGGAAATTGAAAACAAATCTTTGACGCATAGGCCGGATTGTTTTGGAATTATAGGTTTTGCTCGTGAAGTGGCTGGAATTTTGGGACAGAAATTTGAGGAACCAGATTTTCTATTTCATGAAGAAGTTTTTGAGGAAGGTTTTTTGGAGGAGACAAAAAATGGCTTGCGTAGTGTGGACTGTAATATAAATATAGATATTCAAGATTCTAGTATTTGTCCGAGGTACACTTGTGCTCTCATAAAAGTTGTAGAGGCTACAAGCCAGTTTAAATATCTTTCTAAGATGCAGGTATTGTTGGCTAAGTCTGGCATGATGAGCAAGTCGAAAATTGTAGATGTTACAAATTATTTGATGTTACTAACGGGGCAGCCTTTGCATGCTTTTGATTATGATAAGTTTTTGGAGGTTGGTGGCGCGAAAAATCCAGAAATAATTGTAAGATTAGCAAATGATGGTGAAAAATTAGAGCTTTTGGATGGCAAAGTTGTTGAATGCGCTAGCAGTGATATACTGATAACATCTAACAATGTTCCTGTAGCTTTGGCTGGTGCGATGGGTGGTAAAAATACCGAAATTGATGAAAACACGAAACGCGTTCTGTTGGAATCCGCATCTTTTAGCCTTTATAATTTACGTAAAACTCAGATGTTGCACGGTATTTTTTCTGAAGCAATTACGAGATTTACTAAAGGGGTGCCGATGGGCAATACGTTTAATGTGTTGGCGGAAGCTGTAAAGGAGATTGGCGGGAAGCCACTTGAAGTATGTGATGAATTCTTGGGTTTGAATGGAGCTAAATCAATTGAGATTTCGACAAAAGAGATTAATGAATTACTTGGCACGGATTATTCTGATGAGATAATCATAGAAACTTTGAAAAATGTTGGTTTTATGATTGAAACGGAGAAAGAATGCTTAAAAATTTTTGTTCCGATTTGGCGAACGGATATTCATATAAAAGAGGATATCATAGAAGAAGTTGGTAGACTGCTTGGTTTTGATAATATCTTGCCAACTTTGCCTTTGCATGCGACAGCCGAGAGTAATAAAATATTAGCTTTGAAGTCGGATATTCGTGAGAAGATGCTTAGATTTGGTGCAAACGAAGTTTTGACTTATAGCTTTGTAAGCGAGAGGCTTTTAGAAAAGGTTTGTCAGGATAAGAACAATTCATACAGGATTATTAATTCGATTAGTCCTGCTTTGCAGTATACTAGGCAGTCAATCGTGCCGAGTTTATTAGAAAAAGCATATCTAAATCAAAAAATTCCTGTTGAGAAATTTGCGATTTATGAAATAAATAAGGTTCATCAGAAAGCATGGGGATACAACGATGAAAATGTTCCAATTGAAAAAAATCATTTAGGTTTTGTGTTGGCTGAGCGTAAAAATACAACCACGGCTTATTATAAGGCGAAATTATATATTAATGAATTATTAAGTGGTTATAATATTGAAGTACAATATGTTCCGCTTAAAACGAAGTCAGCTATGAGTGCGCCTTTTGAGCCAGTTAGGACGGCGGAGATTCGTCTAAAGTCTAATCCAGATGTGATGGTTGGCGTAGTGGGGGAATTTAAGAATTCAGTCAGGAATGATTTTAAATTATCGAGTTATTTGGCTGGGTTTGAAGTAGATTTAGATTTAATTTTGGAATATGGTTCTAAGCAACGGGAGATTAATTATTCCGCAAGAGAAAAACGAGATTTGACAGTTGTGACGAATGAGCAATATGGTGATGTGGTTAGCAAAATTGAGAAGATTTTAAATCAGGAAGGCGTGGTTGCGAAGATTGAGCCGGTTTCGGTTTATCAGGCAGAAAATGAGGAAAAGAAACATATTACTGTGCGTTTGGAGTTTCTAGATTTTAGTGATGATGTAATGAAGAAATTGGAAGAATTGTAATTATTTGTTGCTTATGCTAAAATGAGATTATGATTTTGCTTGATTCGGTGACTAAAAAGTATCCGGGTGATTCTGAGCCGGCGCTTGATTCTGTTTCGTTACATATTGAACCAAATGAGTTCGTTTTTTTGGTAGGGAAATCTGGTGCAGGTAAGAGTACACTGATGAAAATGATAACGAAAGAGGAAATACCAGATTCTGGCAAGATTATTATTGGTGGTATAGATTTAGATTATGTGAAGAAACGTCATATTCCTGGCTATCGTCGGAGGTTGGGCGTAGTGTTCCAAGATTTCAAATTGTTGCCAAGACGTACGGTTTATGAGAATGTGGCTTTTGCACTTGAAATTGCTGGGATGAGCGGGAAGGAAATACGCAGAACTGTCCCGAAAGTTTTGGAGTTGGTTGATTTGTTAGATCAGGCGAAAAAATTCCCCGACCAATTATCTGGTGGACAGCAGCAGAGAGTTTCGATTGCAAGGTCTGTAGCTAGACAACCGAAGATTTTAATTGCGGATGAGCCGACGGCGAATTTGGATAAACTAACAACTGAGGAAATAATTGGACTTCTTAAAAAGATTAATGATTTTGGTACAACGATACTAGTCACAACCCATAATGAGGGTATAGTTAATAATTTGCAAAAACGTGTTGTGACCATGAAGGATGGAAAAATAGTAAACGATCAGAAGAATAATGGTGTTTATGAGTTGGACAAGGCTCCAGTACAAAAACAGCCGGTTAGAAAGGTGCAAACACCTGGTTATGCGTTGAAACCGAGGAGGAGGGTGATTTGATGGTGGACAAAAAATTGAAAAAAACTTCGAAAAAAAGTTTGCGGATGATGCAGAAAAATCGCAAACATCATGTGATTAGAAATAGAGCCAGAGTAGTGAAGTATGGTACTAAGGGGTTTGGTAGAAATATTTGGCTTTCATCTGCAGCAACGATTGTAATGGCAATTACGTTGATTATTATGTTTGTGACTGTTGTTGCTAGCGTGATTTTGACCAGTACTGCTGAAATGATGAAGGATAAAATTGATATTACGATTTATTTGAAGCCTACTACTTCGGAGGAAATATTGAGCGAATTGGAAAATACGATTAGTAAAGATTCCAATATTAAAAGTGTAGAAGTGTCTACTTCTGAACAAGAATATCAGAAATTCTTAGAAGAAAATGCAGGTAGCGACGAAATAATTAATGCATTAGATGAAGAAATGACTAATCTTATGATAAAGAAAATGCAGGCTACGATGAGGATTAAGGTCTATGATGTTGATAATCTTGATAGTGTTAAGGAAATTGTAGAAACTGACGAATTGTTTAAAACTTATCTTGATGAGGAAAAAGTGCCGACCTATGATGTTAACCAAGCGGAGATTGCTACAATTACGTCTTGGGCTAGAATTGCCCGTACTGGTGGTATAGTTCTCGCCGTGGTGTTTTTGGTGATATCGATTCTGATTATTTTCTCAACAATAAGAATGGCGATTTTTTCGAGACGAGAGGAAATATATATGATGAAATTAGTTGGCGCGGACAAGGGATTCATTCGTGGGCCGTTCTTGATTGAGGCTGAAATTTGTGGAGTAATTGCAGGCGTGGTGGCTGGTGCGGTTTCATATTTTGGATTTAAATTTTTGTCACCAAGATTGTCTGGGTATGGAATAAATGTGGATTCAATCAATAATGTTTTGGAATCTAACCAATTGATTTTGGTATTTTTGGTATTTATCGGAGCTGGTGCATTGATTGGACGTATTTCGGCGAGATTGGCCGTTTCGAAATATCTAAAAAAGATGTAGAACGGTTGTAATAATATTGTTTTTATGCTAATCTAGAATTAGAGGAGCTTATGGCTTATGAAAAGACAAATACGAAATAATGATTTATTAAAAAGAATTTGCAACTGTTTGATGGTGGGGGTGTTTGCTTTAGTGGCTTTTTGTTGTGTGTCGCATGCGAATGCGTATAATTGTAGGCCTGGTGATACGGAATGTGAAGCCGCAAGGGAAAACATGCAGAAAAGCCAAAACGATGCAGCAGATTTTACAAAGAAAGCTAGTTCTGTGAGTGAGGTTATTGATCAGTTAACTTCGGAAATTAACACTTTGAACAAAACAATTGCTTCAAACGAGAAAAAAATAAATGAACTTAATAAGAAAATTGAAGAAACTGAGGCGAAGCTATATGAACAGCAGTCTGCTTTGGCTGAGTTACTGGTTAACATGCACTTTGAGAGTGATGCTGAGCCGATTAGGATTTTGGCGGGTTCGACTTCTATTTCGGATTTAGCTGAGAAGGCAACTCGTGAAGAAGTTGTAAAACAGGAAATTGCTTCTGCCAGTGAGAGAGTAAAGGAAACCAAGCAAGAGCTTAATGCGCAAAAGACTGATGTTGAGAATACATTGCTTTCCAATGAAAATGACCGAGCGATAGTGTCTTCTAAGAAAGAAGACCAAAAAGAGCTTTTGGCCGAGTACGAAAAGGAGGCCGATGAAGCATCTACGATGGCAAAGTACTGGGAGAAACAATTGCAAATGTTGGCCTGGACACCACCATCTAATACTACTGGTTATGGCAGCAGGTGGGCCGGTACTTCTAATTCGTATCCTTATCGTGACAATTGCCCTCAAGATAACATTCAATATACTGCGTATGGTGGGGCTGTTTGTCAGTGCACTAGTTATGCCAGTTATAAAGCTTTAGAAAAATGGGGTATTACTAATACTTGGTATGGTCATGCGGCGGCGTATATAGGGGCTGGGGGTAATTATGTCCCAAATAATGGAACATACACTTATGTTGATTCGAGCCCAGCTGCCAATACGATTGCAATTTGGCCGGCAACATATACATCTCCTTATGGTCACGTTGCTTGGGTAGAAAGTGTAAATTCTGATGGTTCGATTAATATCAGTGAATATAATGTGAATTGGCCAGCTATTGGTTGCTATTTGGGGGATTATTGTTCCCGTAGTGGTGTTGGCTCTGCTGGTGTGAAGTTTTTACATTTCGAGTAGTTTAATTTAGGGATTTTATTAAAACTTTTTGTGGTAAAATAGTGATATGAGTGATAAAGTGTGGAAAGAAAAAAAGACTAGTTTAGGTAATGCAATTGTAATTTCGGTTGTGACTTTGGTTATTGGAGTTGTAGTTGGAGCAAACTGGAATAAGATTTTTGGAAGCTTTTCTCCGTATCTTGGGATGGGTAATGGCCAGTATTCAGATATGGATTGGTCGGCACTTGATGAAGTCTACAACAAGCTCAACTCTTCTTATAATGGTGAGATTTCCAAGGCTGATATTATTGAGGGGGCTAAGAAGGGACTGACTGAATCGCTTGGTGACATCTATACGGTTTATATGAATGCCGAGGAGACTTCGGATTTTTATGATGATTTGCATGGTAATGTAGGATCTGGAATTGGTGTGGAAATGGGGCTACGTGATGGGTATGTGAGAGTGCTTAGAACGTTGCCGGATAATCCAGCACGAAAGGCTGGTATTCTAGCGGGCGATATTCTTTATAAGGTGGATGGTGAGGAGGTTTACGATCTTTCGGTGGAAGAGGTGGCAAAAAAGGTGAGAGGGGAAACTGGAAGTGAGGTTACTATAACGGTGGTGCGAAATGGCAAAGAGAAATCTTTTACGATGAAACGTGAATCAATCAATAATGTATCAGCATATGTTGATTATGATGGTAGCACTGCGATTGTGACGGTTACAAGATTTGATAATGATACTGGAACTATGGTGCAGGGTTTTGCAAAAGAGTTTGCTGGTAAAGGTGTTAAGAAGGTGATTTTGGATTTGCGTAGTAATGGTGGTGGTTATGTGGCGGCGGCACAGGATTTGCTGAGTCTGTGGCTTGACGGTGAAAAGACTTTAATTCAAAAATCAAAACATTTTGGTGATTCTACGACACGTTCAAGTAGTGGAAAAGCTTTATTGAAAGATATGAAAACTGTGGTGCTTGTAAATGGAACGACTGCCTCAGCGTCTGAGATTGTGGCGGGTGCTTTACAGGATTACAAGAAGGCGAAA
The DNA here is from genome assembly GCA_964468665.1 of uncultured Candidatus Saccharibacteria bacterium. Classification (GTDB taxonomy): domain Bacteria; phylum Patescibacteriota; class Saccharimonadia; order Saccharimonadales; family Saccharimonadaceae; genus Nanosyncoccus. Next base: position 13,462 of record CAYXTS010000008.1, on the reverse strand, counting down.
ATTGTAGGTGAGACTACTTACGGTAAAGGTGTAGTGCAGAATTTATATGATTTGTCTGGTGGGACAGTATTGAAAGTGACTACGGCAGAATGGTATACTCCGAATGAGCGTTCTATTAATGGTGAGGGTATCACACCGGATATTGAAGTAGAACGTACGTATGAGGATATCAATGCAATGCGCGATCCGCAAATGGATAAGGCTAAGAGTCTATGATGTCCGATAACAGAGGTGATCGGAAAAAACTTACGCGCCTTCTTGGAGGAATGAGATGAAAATTGTGATAGCTACAGCGGTGTATTATCCGATGACGAACGGGGTGGCGGTTTTTTCACATAATCTTGCGAAGGGGTTAGTGGGACGTGGACATGAGGTAATGGTGATTTGCCCGAGTCAAACAGGAAAAAACTATACTAGGACGGTAGATGGAGTGAAGATTGTTCATCTAAAATCGGTACAGGCGAAGATATATCCCGACCAAATTCATCCTGTGCCGAAGAAAAAGAAATTCTTGGGTTTGGATCTGCCACATCTTTTGTATAAGCATGGTTTTAGGGTGTCGGTATTTCCAGCGATTGAGGTAAAGAAGGCCTTAGATGGGTTTTGTCCAGATGTGGTTCACGTGCAGATATCTGATCCGATTGGTCTTTCGGTGGTGTGGTATGCTAGAAAAAATAATATCCCTGTGGTGACGACTGAGCATAATCAGCCAGAGGTACTGACGGACCCGTTGAAAGTGCCGGGGCTTTTGAAAAAACCAGTAAATGCGCTTTTGTCGTCTTATTTTAGAAATCGTCAAAGCAAGAGTGATTTTGTGACAATGCCAACCGAGCAAGCGATTCATAATTTAATTACGTCATCGGGGAAGGATTTTCCTGTGCCGGTGGCGGCTGTATCTAATGGGGTGGATTTGTCTAGTTTCAAGCCGGGAAAAGCTCCGAATGGTATTTATGAAAAGTATAAGATTCCGAAGAATAAAAAGATTGTGTTGTATGTGGGGCGAGTGGATCCAGAGAAAAAGGTGGGGCTTGTGATAGAAGCTTTCAAAAAGGCACAGGCAAAACCAAATGATATCCAGCTACTGATAGTGGGAGATGGGGTGGATAGGGTGCGACTAGAGAAAATGGCGATGGGGATAGATTTGGAAGATAAAATTAAGTTTCTTGGGAGAGTGTTGCCGCCGGATTTATACGAGCTGTATAAGGTTGGAGATGTATTTGCGACGGCAAGTGAAATAGAGACTCAGGGGATAGTGCTGATTGAGGCGGCGGCAACGGGGTTACCGTTGATTGCGGTGAATGCTGGTGCGGTAGCGGAAGTTTGTATCAATGGGAAGAATGGGGTGTTGTGCCAGCCTGGTGATGTATACGGAATGAGCGAAGCGATGATAAAGATTTTGAGTGATGATAGGTTGAGGAAGAGATATAGTGATGAATCTATAAAGATTGCGAGAGAGCATGATTTTGAGAGAACGTTGGATAAGTTTATAAACATTTATAATAGGGTGAGAGGTGAAGTGCAGGTTTAGACTGCGCGAGAAAAAATAGAACAAAAAATAGGCGGGCTTCTCTAATGAGAATCCCGCCATGAAGGTTATCCAAGAATTTCTTTGAAATTCAGGTTTCTATAAACTGATCTGAATTTTTCGGCCTTCGCTGCATTTTCTGCAGCCTTGCTTTGGTATGTATTGTACGTTTCTTTCTTTTTCTCGAATCGCCTTTCTCTAGATTTTGAAAAATATTCGTGCAATGCTTCGCCACATACCGCGGAGAATTTGCCTGCTGCTATTGACATACAGGCTGCTAATATGGCCACCGCGGTTACTGTTACAGTACTCGTATCGCTGACATTATGGACATAATTATATATTGTTATCCATATGCCAGCTGAACTTCCTAGGAAATAGGATATTTTTTTGAGAAGCTTACTTTGGTTAAGTCTCTCTAGTTTAATCTCCTTTTTCCTAAGCAAACTGTATGCTTCTTCACTGAGATGTTCATAATGTTCTGCTTCTCTTGTGAAGAAAGCAGTTTTTTGCCTCAGCTCAGCCATATTTGGCTTCATTTCGATGTCCATAAAAACATCTTTCTCTTCTTCCTTGGTAACTTCGTTATCAATATTATTGCAAGTATTGATATTGTGCCCGACCATGTATGGACGCCCATTTACATAACCTTTTTCCAAAAAAAATTCTTTTGCCATTGTTATTTTCCTCCCTATATATAAAATAATTGGCTTTTTAATGTGCGTATCTTGATTATACCACACATGCTTAAATTTGTCAATATGGCATAACTGGTTTAGTAATAGGGGTGGAACAGAGGTAGAGTAAAGAAATGATTTTGCTGATTTTTGCTAGAGATAATGTGATATAATAGTTGCTATGAATAGATACGAACCGCTAAAAATAGAAGAAAAATGGCAAAAAAAATGGGAAAAAGATAAGCCTTTTAAGGCTGAGATAAAAGAGGGTGTACCAAAGAAGTTTATTGCAGAAATGTTCCCTTATCCGTCTGGGGCAGGGCTTCATGTGGGGCATGTTAGGAATTTTACGATTGTAGATGTTTTGACGCGGTTTTATGAACAACAGAGATTGAATGTGATGCGGCCGTTTGGTTATGATACATTTGGCTTACCAGCGGAGAATTATGCTATAAAAACTGGCACTGCGCCTCAAGAGGTAACACAGACCAATATCGCGAATTTTCGTAAACAAGCTAAGCGATTGGGGTTTGCGATTGATTGGGATAGAGAGATTAATACTTCGGACCCAGAGTACTACAAGTGGACACAGTGGTGTTTTTTGCAGCTTTATAAGAAAGGCTTAGCTTATCAGAAGGAATCTTATCAGTGGTGGTGTCCAGAGGATCAGACTGTGCTTGCGAACGAACAGGTAGAAAATGGCAAGTGTTGGCGTTGCGGGCATGAGGTGGAAAAGAAAAAGATGAAACAATGGTTTTTCAAGATTACGGAGTATGCTGATGAGTTGCTAGAAGATATAGATGCGTTGGATTGGCCAGAAAAAATTAAAACGATGCAGAAAAATTGGATTGGGCGAAGTGTGGGTGCTGAAATCACGTTTAAACTTTTGACGCCGTCTTTCTCGGGACGGGGTCCTCACTCCCGTCGTCACGGGGTTCGGCCCCTCGCCGCCTCGGTCGTAACCTCCGGAGCGCCCTCGAAAGAGGCGTCAACAAGCTTGAATCAAATAACAGTGTTTACTACTCGTCCGGATACGATTTTTGGGGCGACGTTCTTGGTTTTAGCGCCAGAATATCCTGGGCTTGATTACATCGTGAGTGATGATGCTAGGGATGCTGTGGTGGCTTATAGGGAGGCGGCGCTTAAGAAGTCTGAAATTGAGCGGCAGGAGAATAAAGAAAAAACAGGGGTGTTTACTGGTGCATATGCAATAAATCCGGCAACGAAAGAGGAAATTCCGATTTGGGTGGCAGATTATGTTTTGTCTGGGTATGGTACTGGCGCTATCATGGCAGTACCAGCGATGGATGATAGGGACAGAGAGTTTGCTGAAAAATTTGAATTGCCGATTATGGAGACGGAATTATGTGATTTTGGGCAGTTTGGCACTCCAAAGACTACTTATCGGATGCGGGATTGGTTGATTTCACGTCAGAGGTATTGGGGTTGTCCAATTCCAATCGCTTATGATAAAGAGGGGAACCCACATCCTATCCCAGAGGAACAACTTCCTGTTTTGATACCAGAGGTGGATGATTATCGTCCTGATAATTCTGGGCGCTCTGCTCTGGCGAAAGCAAAAGATTGGTTAAAGGTGGAGATTCCAGTAAAAGATCCAAAGACTGGTGAAACTCATATGGAAGAAATGACACGGGAAACTGATACTCTTGATGGTTATGCGTGTTCGAGTTGGTATTTATGGAGATATACTTCTCCGCATGACGACAAGACAGCTTGGGATGAGAAGGCGATTTCTTATTGGGCACCGACAGATATCTATGTGGGAGCAGACCATGCGGTGGCGCATTTGCTCTATATTAGGTTTTGGTGTAAATTTTTTGCCGATCAGGGGTATTTGCCGTTTAGAGAACCAATTAAAAAACTGATTTATCATGGTTATATTAATGCTCCAGATGGTAAAAAAATGAGTAAATCTAAGGGGAACGTGATTGATCCTTTAGATGTAATCAATGACGGATATGGGGCGGATACGTTACGGACTTATGAGATGTTTATTGGGCCGGTAGAGCTAGATGCTGCTTGGGATCCACGTTCAGTTGGCGGTGTTTATAGATTTTTGAATCGATGCTATAACTTGTGTTTTGATGAAGCGAAGCGACTAGAATGTGATTCCTTGGGGACGGGGTCGACTCGGCCCGTCGTTACGGGCGAGTCGCCCCTCGCTACCTCGGTCGTAACCTCCGGAGCGCCCCAAGAAACACATTCTCAGTCGCTTGAGTATATCAATAAACTAGCTATTATTCGGAATAAGACCATAAAGAAAGTGACCGAAGATATCTATAAGTGCAATTTTAACACGGCAGTGGCGGCACTTATGGAGTATGTAAATGAACTTTATAAAATTGGCACTTCTGATGAGGATTTGGTTGTGCTTGCAAAACTTTTGAAACCATTCGCGCCACATCTTGCCTCTGAAATGTTGGAAAAACTGAGAACTGATGACGAATGGCCAAAATGGGATGAAAAATACCTGATTAGTGATACGGTTGAGGTTGTAGTGCAAGTAAATGGTAAGTTGCGTGCTAGACTTTGTGTTGATATGGCGGATTTGGATTATGAAAATAAAATCACCGAATTAGCTTTGAATAATCCAAAAATAAAGAAATACACAAGTAACGGGGTAAAGAAGACAATCTTTGTAAAGCGAGCAAAGTTACTGAGTATAGTGGTCTAAGTCTATTTTTAGATTACCCTGACGGATAACGACTGGGGTATCACCAGTAAAATCAACAATCGTAGAAGGTTTGTGCCCGGTGATGGATTTGGGGGTGCCGCCTTTTGGATTTGCGGAAGTCAAGATTAGCGGTCCGGTTTTTGTTAGAAGTTCTTGAAAAGGTTTGTAATCTGGAATTCGGATGCCGATTGTGTCAAAATGATTGTAATAGTAGTGCTTGAAGGAAGGATTTTTGGGGAGGATGATGGTAAGCTCTCCCGGAATGTGTTTTTTTATGATTGGTTTAGCAGAATCTGGAATAAGAGCGTAATTAGAGATGTCGGCGGGTGATTTTGGCACAAGCGTAAAAATTTTCCCAGAGTTGAAATCTCTTTCTTTTAGGCACATTAATGTTTGGATGGCGGAAATGTTATCTAGTTTGACGGCGTAGCCTTCGACCGTTTCGGTAGGAACGGTTGTAACTTTGCCGTTTTCTAAGCTTTTAAGTAGTTGGTGCTGTAGTGATGCTTCAGGAACTTGGGGTTGTGGTTTTTCCAGAGATTGATTATTTTGACTTTTCATAAGAAATATTATATCATATTTTTATGAAATTGCAGTTGGTTTTAGATAATATTCGTTCTACTTATAATGTGGGGGCGATTCTTCGGACGGCAGAGGGGCTTGGTGTGGATAGGGTTGTCTTGTCGGGATATACGCCTAGGGTGCATGATTCTAATGTGTTGCCTCATCTCAGGGCGAAGTTGGATAAAGAAATACACAAAACTGCACTCGGAGCGGAGGAGATGTTGGATATTTATGCATCTGATGATATACATTTTGAGTTGGAAAGATGCAAGAAACAGGGGTGGCAAATTGTGGGGCTAGAGAATAATATTAAAAATTCCAATTTATTTCAGTTAAATGATATGAAATTAAAAGATGCGTTGTCAGATAAAATAATACTCGTTTTAGGGGAGGAAGTGAACGGAATTGATTATTCACTACATGATATAATTGACCTGTTTATTGAAATACCAATGAAGGGAAAAAAGGAATCGTTTAATGTATCGGTGGCGGCTGGGATAGCGATGTATGGTATAATGAATTTATGATTAAAATTTATACAACACCAACATGTGCATATTGTCATGCTTTGATGGATTGGTTAGACAAGATAGGTGTGGAATATATCGAAATGGATGCCACAAAAGAACCCGATATAACAGTGGTGCCAGTTACAGAAATAAACGGTGAACGAATTGAGGGATTTGATCGGCCAGCCATCAAAAGAGCCTTGCGAAAATAGATATTTTGTGATAGAATGATGTAAAATATCTATTAAACTAAGGAGCAAAATGCCTGAACCGAAAAAACAAAGTAGCCCTCGTAAAACTGGGCTTCGGAGGAGTCATTTGAGGCTTAAGTTGGCTAGAAGCGTAAATAAAGTTTCCCCAGTAAAAGCCTTTGAGACAAAGAAAAGAACCCCAAATTTAAAAGTTAAAACCAAAAAATAATAAATTAAAAGAGAATTTTAGAATTATGGCAAGTAATCGACATCTAGGTAGAGTAATTGTATTACAAAGTTTGTATGAATATGAGTTAAGAACGCTCGCAAATGATCCTGAAGTCGATCTCGATGTTGTTGTTGCGAAGAATATTGAGCCACACGAGAAGGCGCTTGGTGACACGGAGTTTGTGTATAATTTAGCACATAAAGTTTCGGAGAATTTTGAAACTTTGGATACTGTGCTTGCTCCGATGGCTCCAGAGTGGCCGATTAGCTCGATATCTGCAATCGATCGAAATATTCTTAGGATGGGGCTGTATGAGCTTTCTGAGTGCGGCGATTCTATTCCACCAAAAGTTGCAATAAATGAAGCGGTGGAACTTGCGAAAGCGTTTGGCTCGGAAAATTCGTCAAAGTTCGTAAATGGGGTACTCGGAACGGCATTTAAAAAGCTCGGAATTGTTGAAGAGAAGAAAGATGAACCAAAAGATAAGTCCGATGATGAATCGGCAAAAGAGGGCGACAAAGCTTAGTGAGCCATTGGATAAAAGGCCGCTGAAGGTTCCAGAGGCTTTGCCTGCAGAGCAAGTGAAAGAATCGACTTTTGATAAGATTAGGTCGGTGGTTTTTCGTAAGAAGACAGCGATTCAGTCAATTGTTAGGGAGCCGACTTCTGGTGGTATTGTTTTTCGGTTTACGAAAGACAAAAAAGATATAGATGTACTATTAATCCAAGATTCAAAGGGGCGTTGGACTATTCCTAAGGGGCATATTGAACCCGGTGAAACAGCTAAGATGACAGCTCGGAGGGAAATTGAAGAGGAAACTGGGCTTAGGAATGTTTCAATTTTGACTTGGCTTGGCAAAATTCATTTCAAATATCGTAGAATGGACAAGCTAGTTCTCATGACGACACAGATTTATCTGGTGCAGGCGCTTGATGATCATGAAGTTCCGATTGGTGAAAAATGGATGAAGGGCATTCGGTGGTTTTCGTTTTCTGATGCCCTCAATGCGATTGAATATGAGGATATTGAAAAACTAATGCTGCTAGCTAAGAAGAAAATTCGAGCTGGAGATTATTAATAAAAAGAAAAACAGACTGGAGAAAAAATATGGATACGACACTATACCAAGAATTTGCAAAAGAGAAATTGGGATTTGAATTTAACGATATTAATTTGCTCGTAACGGCGCTTACTCATAGAAGTTATGTGAACGAACACAAGAAAACTCATGAGCACAATGAGAGATTGGAGTTTTTGGGTGACGCTGTGCTTGAGTTGGTTTCTTCTGATTTTTTGTTCAGAAACTATGATTATCCTGAGGGTGTAATGACGGCTCTTCGAGCGGCGCTTGTGCGTACTGAGTCGATTGGTGATGCTGGTAAAGAACTTGGATACGAGCCGTTGGTGCGATTGTCTAAGGGCGAAAAACATGGTTCGGAGCGGGCGCATGAGGTAATTTTAGCTGATTGTTTTGAAGCGGTGATTGGTGCGATTTATCTTGATCAAGGGTATGATGCAGCAAAGGATTTTATTAGTAAGCATATTTTGGTAAAGATCGATGCAATTTTGGAAGAAGAATCTTGGCGTGATCCAAAATCGTATGTACAAGAGTTGGCGCAAAAGATAGATGGGACGACGCCAGTATATCGGACTTTGAAAGAGGAAGGCCCAGATCATGATAAGAAATTTACGGTAGGAATTTATGTGGGGGAAAAGTTGATGGGCACAGGGAACGGACATTCCAAACAAGAAGCGCAAACAGAGGCGGCACGCGAAGGGGTAAAAAAGTACCGAGCGAAAGCTTAAGCTTATTGACTTTTCTTATGTTTTGTGGTATAATGTAGGCATGGTACCTTAATATTTTTGCTATTTTACTATCAGGGGGTGAAATAATTGATAGATGACTATAGTTTTGAGGAAGCAGACGACGAAAGAACTTGGGATGGTAGTTTGGTGCCGGATTGTGAGCGGTACGAAGAAGAAGTTGCCAATATGCCGGTTCTTGAGTATCTTGGTGAGTTTAAAGCTTTGATTGATGCTTGTGGGCAGGTTTCATATTTCTTTAATATGAAGAAATTTGTCTCGGCTGGCGTTAATAAAGCTAAAAGTATCGCTTCTGCCTACCACCATGATTTACGTTATTATGACGATCAACTTAATGAGTGGAGGGAGAAGGCCAAGAGGTCGTACGCGATTCTGTCGCTTCATGCTAGCGGATTTGGTTACACAATGCCAGAAGTGCGGAATGATTTTTTGAACAGCATGACTGTCTCAAAAGACAGAAGAGAAGCTTATAAGTACTATCTCGACAGTTGTTTGAAAAATAACAGGACTCTTCCTATACAGGAGATGGAAGCAAAGTACCAAAGAAGGTTACGAAAGCGTTTGAAAAGGGCGAATAGGTGACCATAAACCCCTGAGGTTTTACCTTGGGGGTTGATTTTTTGTTAAAAATAAGTTAAAATATTAGGAGTAATTAATTTAAGGAGAAAAATGCTAGCGATTCGCATGCAACGTAATGGCCGGTCACATTATCCAACGTACCGGATAGTCGTCCAAGAATCACAGCGTCATCCGCTTTCGGGACGCGTTGTGGCTGAGGTCGGCAACTATAATCCCGCGACCAAGGCTCTCACCTTGGACAAAGAAGCGGTGAAAAAATATCTTGATAATGGGGCACAGCCATCATCGAGAGTAGCGTTTATTTTGAAGAAAAATGGCGTGAAGTTACCAAAATGGTATAAAGAGCCAGCGGCAAAGAAAGCTGTGGCAAAACACGCCGATAAGCTTCGCAAGAATCAGCCAAAGGAGGCTCCAGCTGAGGAAGCTCCTGCCGAAGAAGTTCCAGCTGAAGCGCCTATGGAAACTCAAGCAGAATAATAAAAATAGCCCTATGGTGGGGCTATTTTTTGTGGTATAATTTTTATATACAATAAACTAAAATGGAGAAAAATATGGCTACTATTGATCAGCAATTTGTAGAATATATCGTTAAAACCTTAGTCAATAATCCCGAAGAGGTAGCGGTTGAGCGTAAGATTGATGAAAAGGGGGTCCTGCTTTCTTTGACAGTTGATCCGGAAGATGTTGGTCGCGTGATTGGTAAACGTGGCGTAACAGCACAGGCTTTACGGGTATTGCTTAGGGCGCTTGGGACTAAGCAGGATGCAAGATATAATTTAAAGATTGTTAATAGTGACGATGGTGGTAATGCCGGACACGATGAAGTAAAAGTTGAAGAAGAGGAAGTTGAAGGAACTGAGTCTCCAGAAGAAACAGAAAATGATTCTTCTGAATTGGCAGAAAAAACCAGGGCAGAGTTAGCTGATTTGGACGATTTAGATATCTAACTATTATATAATCCGCCATACTATATCTACGGTGTGGCGGATTTTTTGTTTTTAGCTTAATAAATTGTGCGCTGAATTCATGTTATAGAAAAGTCTTGACAATATGATTTTGCCATGTATAATAGAACTTAAGCTAACTGCGAGTCGGCTTATACATAAAAGTTGAGAGCTTATCTATGTCTAGAAACCCACCTTTTTAGGTGGTTTTTTGGTGCAAAGTATTGCTTTATTTTATTGTGTGTGTTAAACTTAAGTACAAGAAGTAGTGTGCCCTGTTTTTGTAACTTGATGAAAGCTGGCGACTTTCTAGGGGGAAACTGGGCAGTAATCTTCAGGCGCTAAAGATTAATAACACTAATAAAAAAGAGGTAAAATGGTTAAAAAACCGAAGTCAGGTGAGAGGGTATTTTTCACCGAAGGAGACCAAGCTCTTCCGATTCCGGATCTTACTGCTCACCAAAAAGATTCGTGGGAAGATTTTGTAAAAAACGGACTGCGGGAAGTTTTTGCTGAACTTAATCCTATAGACGATTATACTGGCCAAAAACTTTCTCTTTCTTTCAAAGATTATTATTTTAAGGATCCTAAGGAGACCGAGCAGGAAGCTAAATACAATTTAGCAACTTATGAAGCCCCACTTCATGTTCTTGTTGAGTTGGAGAATAAAACAACTGGCGAGAAGAAAGAGCAGGATATTTATTTTGGTGATTATCCATGGATGACAGATAGGGCTACATTTATTATTAATGGGACGGAGAGAGTTATCGTTTCTCAGTTGATTCGTTCGGCTGGGGTGTTCTTTAATGCTGAGACAATCGGTGTAAGACGTTATTATGGCGCAAAAGTAATCCCTGGGCGAGGAGCGTGGCTTGAATTTGAAACAGCGACGAATGGTGCCATCTATGTAAAAATAGATAGACGTAGGAAAATTCCTGTTACGACATTCTTGAGAGCGCTTGGATTGTCGAAATCTGAAATTAAATCGAAATTTGAAAAGGTTGACGATGGAGAGAGAAGTTACATTGATGCAACTCTAGAAAAGGATACAACTTCTAGCCAAGGTGAGGCATTGCTTGAGGTGTATCGTCGGCTTCGACCAGGTGATCTTGCGACGGTTGAAAATGCCAGATCGATGATTGAGAGAACTTTCTTTGATCCTAAGCGCTATGATTATTCAAATGTGGGTCGTTTTAAGATTAATAGAAGATTAGGTTTTAATACTCCAAATGATGCTTCGCATCGGACTTTGCAAATGGATGATGTAATCGCAATTATCTCTGAGATTATTAGACTCAATAATACTCAGGAGCCAGCAGATGATATTGATTCGTTGTCTAATCGTAGAGTGAAGTTGGTGGGGGAATTAGTGCAGAGGCAGTTTAGGCTTGGTATGCTTCGTTTGCAGAGGAATATTCTTGATCGTATGTCGATGGCGAATCTAGAAGAAGTTACTCCATCTCAATTACTTAACTCTCGCCCTGTGGTTGCAGCCGTGAAAGAGTTCTTTGCTACTTCGCAGTTGTCACAGCTTATGGACGAAGTTAATCCATTTTCGGAATTAGCGCACAAGAGGCGTCTTTCTTCGATGGGTCCTGGTGGTTTGACTAGGGAGAGGGCTGGTTTTGATGTGCGTGATGCACATCCGACCCATTATGGACGTATTTGTACCGTTGAAACGCCAGAAGGTGGAAACGTGGGATTAGTGCTTAACTTTGCGACTTATGCCAGAATTAATGAGTATGGTTTTATTGAGGCGCCTTATCGTGTGGTAAAGGATGGAAAAGTAACTGATGAAGTTGTCTATATGGATGCGGATACGGAAAATGATATGGTAATTGCGGACGCCTCGGTTAAATTAAACGACAAAGGTGAATTTGTTGAAGATTGGGTGTCTGCACGTGTACATGGTGCTCCAGCTCAGGTTGAATCAAAGAATGTTACACATATTGATGCAGCGCATAAGGAAATTCTTGGAGTTTCTGCCAGCTTGATTCCGTTTGTTGAAAAGAACCGTGTTGATAGGTCATTGATGGCTTGCGCAATGCAGAAACAGGCAGTTCCTTTGCTTAGGAACGATAATCCAATCGTCGGTACTGGTATCGAAGGCGAGGTGGCTAGGAATACATCGCAACTTGTCGTGGCTTCTGGCAATGGTGTCGTGAAGAAAGCTGATGGTAAGTCTGTAGTTATAACTTATGACAAAGGTGGAGATGTTGAGTACAAACTACAACATTTCGAAAAGACCAATGACGATCGTTGTTATAATCAGAGATGCGCAGTGGCGAGAGGGCAAAAGGTTAAAAAAGGTGATACTTTGATTGAGGGTGCTTCCATTAATGATGGCGAGTTGGCCCTTGGTAGAGATTTATTGGTGGCGTTTATGCCTTGGCGTGGTTACAACATGGATGACGCGATTGTAATTTCTAATCGTTTGGTAGAAGATGACACTTTGACGTCGATTAATATTAAGGATTTTGATGTTGAAGTGCGTGAGACTAAGCTCGGTCCAGAGCAAGTAACTAGAGATATTCCTAACGTCTCCGAACATTCTCTTCGTCATTTAGGTGAAGATGGTATCGTGACTGTGGGTTCTGAAGTTAAAAATGGCGACATCTTGGTTGGTAAGATTACACCAAAGGGTGAACAAGAGTTGTCTTCGGAAGAGCGTTTGCTTCGTGCGATTTTCGGCGAGAAAGCCAAGGATGTTCGTGATACTTCTGTGAGAATGAATGGTTCATCTACTGGTAAGGTGGTAGATGTCCGGATTTATACCCGTGAACAGGGACATGACCTTAAGGCTGGGGTGTTAATGCAAATCAAGATTTTTGTGGCAGAAATGCGAAAAATTGGTGTGGGTGATAAATTGGCTGGACGTCATGGTAACAAAGGTGTGGTATCAAGGATTTTGCCGGTTGAAGATATGCCATTTATGGCAGATGGTACACCGATTGATATTGTATTGTCACCTATGGGTGTGCCAAGCCGTATGAACCTTGGACAGCTCTTTGAGACTCATCTTGGTATGGCGGCTAGAGCTTTGGGTTATAGAGTGGCAACACCTTCGTTTAACGGAGTGCCAGATGAGAAGATTTCAGAAGAACTCAAAAAGGCTGGTTTTTCGGAAGATGGTCGTGTGCAGTTATTTGATGGTTTGACCGGTGAGCCGTTCAATGAGAAAACGAGTGTTGGTGTAATGCATATCCTGAAACTCCATCATATGGTCGAGGATAAGATTCATGCTAGGTCAACAGGTCCTTATACTATGGTGACACAGCAACCGCTTGGTGGTAAGGCTCAAAATGGTGGTCAGAGATTTGGGGAAATGGAGGTCTGGGCACTTGAGGCTTATGGTGCGGCAACAACTTTGCAGGAAATGCTTACCATTAAATCAGATGATGTTTATGGGCGTGCAAAGGCATACGAAGCTATCATTAAACATGAACCAATTGAAGGGCCGAAACTTCCAGAAGGCTTCAATGTTTTGGTGAAGGAGCTTCAGGGTCTTGGTCTTAAGGTTGATCTTTTGGATCATGGTGAGGCGACTGATGCTGGTGATGTTATTGAGAAGACCTCGAGAGAAATAGAAAAAGATAAAGATGATCAATCCATCTATGATCAACACAAAAAAGATACAGAGCCGCAAATTTTAGACCTTGACGAGTCGGAAGCGGAGGCTATGATGGCGGAAGAAGGTATCGAAATAAAAGAGGGCGACGATGAT
>CAYXTS010000007.1:0-34322 GCA_964468665.1 uncultured Candidatus Saccharibacteria bacterium | reverse complement strand
TATTCATCGCGGAAAGAGGCCAGGCGGCTGGAAAGGAAAGAATTAAGATCTAATTTTTTAATATCTGTAGCCATAATATTCCTTTCGATTATTATTGTAATAAGTTGCTAATTCGCGTGTGCTTCAAGACCGGAAACAATTCCAGAAAGTCCACCAGTAAGCCCAGAAATAGAATCCGTAACTGGCGACAATAGCTGAGCCACCACCTGAGCAATAAGCTCGTTTTTGCTTGGCATTGCAGCAAGAGCCTTGACCTCTTCCTCGGAAAGGGTATTACCAAGATTGCTAAAACCACCAACCAAATTAAGCGCATTGTGAGTTTTGGCGAAATTTGCCAAAACTTTTGCTGGTGCGACCTCGTCTTCGTCGGAAACTGCATAAAGCAATTGTCCAGTTAACCCAGTCGTATCAGTGTCTTTATAAACTGCAATTTGACCCATTGCTACACGGACCAAGCGGTTTTTGACGACCTTAATTTTAACCCCAGCCTCACGGGCGGCTTTACGTAGCTCTTGGATCTCAGCTACCGTAAGACCTTGATATTTAGCGTAGACCGTAGTCTTTGCATTCGTAAGAAGCTCTGTCAAATCAGCAACCAATTCGTTCTTTTTATCCTTACTAATTGCCATAAAAAGTTCCTTTGGTTATATTTATAAAATTAGGTTAGCTAATTGTTAAATAGCGTCACCAAACAAAATTGCAAGAAATCTCCTCGGCGACATAATTAAGGATTACTCCCGTCGCTGTCTTTGGTAACTACTCTAATTATATCACGTAATAAATCAAAAAACAAGTCTAAGAGTCATGTTTAGTGGTGGCAAACTGGAAAATAGCCCCAATCAGAGAGAACATAGCAATCATTGGGAAATAAAAGATTTCTTTACTGACATCTGGGAAAATATTCAACACGGCAAGCGTGATGGCATACCCACCCGCCAACGCTGTCGCAATAATAATTGCTGGTTTCATCAAGGCAGTTGCTGCTGCTGCCGCCACTACTCCGATAATCGCCCCAATCGCCAACGTCGGAACCTCTGTACCGAAATACTGTACTACTATCATCATTACCAAAAAGAAACAAATCCCCGCCACGCAAACCTTTTCGATAGAAAAACCAAGTAGTGCTAGCAACAGCCCACCAGCAATTGGTAATAAAAGCTGATAAAGTTGGTTGCCGACAATTTCTGGCACCATATTATTAATCACCGGCATCAAAAACAACATCAAATTATATCCAATCAAAAACCAAATAATAAAGAAAGCTATTTTTTTAATTTTATAGCCAAAGAGTAGAACCGCTAGACCAATCCCGGCCATGATTAATGATTCGTAAAGTTCTAATCCCCTAAATTTAGTTTCGATTTCTTGCAGTGTGTTATCCATGAGGTCATTATATCACAAAAAAACGGGCCCTAGAAAAACCCGTTTTTTTGGATAATTAGTTGTAAATATTCTCAACCGCAACCGAAGGCCCCATTGTGGTGGTGATAAATACCGATTTCACATAAGTACCCTTGAGAGAGGTTGGTTTTTGGCCCTTTAGGCTATCAAAGAATACGTTTGCATTCTCGACCAACTTATCAGTACCAAAAGAAACTTTCCCTACGCCGATGTGAACAATCGATTGTTTATCTACGCGATACTCAACTTTACCAGCCTTGGATTCCTTTACGGCTTTCTCGACATCAGCAGTAACCGTGCCGGCCTTTGGATTAGGCATTAAGCCTTTTGGCCCGAGCACGCGAGCATATTTACCGAGTTTCGGCATATACTGTGGTGTAGAAATCAAAACGTCAAAGTTAATCTCACCCTTATCAAGCTGTTTTAAGAATTCTTCATCCTCGGCGATGTCAGCACCAGCCGCTTTGGCGGCTTTACACACATCAAGCGGAGCAAACACGGCTACCCGCACAGCCTTACCGTTGCCATTTGGCAATACGATAGTAGTACGAATATTCTGATCAGCTTGTCTTGGATCAACTCCAAGTTTAGCGTGGATTTCCACACTTGCATCAAACTTAACCGGACTGGTCTTAATTGCAAGCTCAATAGCGTCCTTTAAGCTATAAGTTTTTTTCTTATCAATCAATTTAGCAACTTCTTGGTATTTTTTACCACGTCGCTCAATACGTGGCCTGGTAACTGGTGCAGATCCTTTAGGCTTGACAGTTTCTGAAGCACGCTCAAGTTTGCGAGCTTGGCGTTCCTCTTCAGCTTTTACTTCTTCGATATGCTTTTTAGATTTTTTGCCAGATTTTGCAAATTTTTCTGGCTCATCAACAACCGTTTCCTCAACGGTTTCAATAGCAGCCTCAGTCTCTTTGGAAGGCTCAACATTAATATTTTCCTTAGCTTCTTTATCAGCCATTTTTATCCTTTCTGTGGTCATAACGGGATAGTCCCTCCCACATTTATTAGTTAATCTACTACTTCTACGCCCATAGACCTAGCAGTGCCAGCAACGATTTTTACAGCACCATCTAAATCAATAGCATTCAGTTGATCCATTTTCTTGTTAGCAATCTCTTCTAGCTGTGCTCTTGTAATTTTACCTACCTTATCAACATTTGGCTTACCAGAGCCTTTTTCGATTTTAATTGCCTCACGAATTAAATCATCAACTGGTTGGCCCAAAGACTTCCAATCAAACGTTCTATCTTCAAACACTCGGATATGGACAATAACATTTTTCCCCATCAAATCTTTGGTTGCTTCGTTGAATGGGTTTATGAAATCCATCATATTTAATCCCCACTGACCAAGTGTAGAACCAACTGGAGGTCCAGCCGTAGCCCGTCCCGCAGGGATACGAAGCTTCAAATTTCCAATAACCTTTTTTTCTGCCATAAAATACCTTTCTAGTGCGTAACCTTATCATTATATCACAATTGCTTTACTTGTAAAGCATCCAGCTCGACCGGAGTTTCACGACCAAACATTGAAACCATTACTTTTAATTTACCTTTAGCTGCATCAATTTCGGAAATTGAGCCGTCAAAGCCTTTGAACGGACCATCAGTAATTGATACCACCTCGCCAACTTCATATTTAACTGAGAATTTCGGATCTTCTACACCCATCCGCTTCTTGATTTTAGTAATTTCTTTTTCTGAAACAGGTGTCGGTTGAGTACCAGTGCCAATAAAACCAGTTACTCCAGGTGTATTACGAATAATATACCATGTCTCATCAGACAATTTCATATCTACCAATACATAACCCTGCAAAATCTTACGATCAACAATTTTACGTTTACCATTTTTAATTTCAATTTGTTTTTCCTTAGGAACAATAGCCTCAAAAATCTTATCAGCCATTTCTACAGTATTAGTACGCTGGTTTATAGAATCAGCGACTTTGTCTTCGTATCCACTATATGTTGAAATTGCATACCAAGCCCTTGTATCATCATATCTATTTACTGCCATAATATATTACTCCTTATCCTATAATTAAATTAAATAACCAAGAGAAAAACAAATCCAAAAGTGAAATAATAACAGCGAATAAAGCCGTATATACTAAAACTGCAAGTACCATCTTCCAGGTAGTTTTGCGATTTGGCCAACGAACTTGACGAAGCTCCCGCCAAGAATCACGAAAATATCTACCAAGTGCCACGAAAGGACGGAATAAAATAAACACCTTTTTCTTTGGCTTTTCATTGTCAATCATTTTTTCAGCGATTCTATTTTGCTTTTGCTTTGCCTTAATGGCTTGTTTGTCTTTCACAACCACCTTCTTTTTGGCGACTACAGACTCATCATCCCCCACGTCCTTCTTGGGAGAGTCACTCGCCTTGATTCTTGTAATTTTAGCCATTTTTCTCCTTTATTGCCCATCAGACAATCATTAAAAAAAGTCTGATACCAGACTTGTCAATATTTTACTACGTTGGAAATAAATAGTCAAGATAATCCTTTAACATTCTAGCCCCGGAAATTATTGGTAAGAAAGTAGATAATTGAGTTCTAATTATATATTCCAAATCAAAATCATTACTCCAAGCAAAAACAGCCTCCTCCATCTTGTCGTATAAGACATCCAATTCTTCATCCTCGGTCAACCCGGAAACATTCAAATAAGAATGCGCCGAGCCATCTGCAACCCCACCATCATGAGTAGATACTAAAATATTTAAATTGCCAACGTCTTTCATCCACGAAGTACCGCAAGCTTCCATCCCGACAACCGGGAGGTTAATCGCAATATTTGATCCAACCGAAAGCCCATATGCCAACTCTTCGTCATAATCAGCAATATAGTGTACATGCTCTCTCAAATAATCATCTCGGTCAATTATTTCAAGAACTGATTTTAATTTATTCCCCATCACCACATCGCCGGTATGCACACGTCCGGAAATAATATAATGGGCATTTCTCTTTTCTAAAATGCTTCTCAATTTGAAAGAATTACGAAACGGCAAATCTGGCCTCTTATAGTCTACAAAACGACGTTTGAAGTCAAACAGTAAATCGTCGTTTGAAAATTTTAAAATTTTACCGTATTGGTTGGGCCTGTTTTGTAAAATTTCATTCAATTTACGGCGCCCCAATTCTTTTAATTTTCTAATATTTTCAGCGGTAATCTTATCTAGAGTTTCAGTGTAATTTGCGGTTGGCAAATTTACATTATCAAGTGCACCTATTTCATGATACATCTTTAGTGTTTCTGGCAATACCCAAGTGTCTAAATCTATTCCGTTAGTGATTGGCTTAAATTTTACTTTATTGCCAGCAATGTCCTTGTAATTTGCAAACCTCGTATGAAGCTTGGAAACGCCAGAACGAAGCTCCGCAATTTCAATCGTCACAGAAGAAAGCTTAATTAAATCGTTCTCAAACTTATCCTTCAGCCATTTTTTAACTGCCAAAGATTTCAAATTCGGAAAAACGAATCGTTCAAACTGCGAAAGAGAAAATTCCGCTTCTGCCGCCTGTACTAAAGTATGATTGGTATATAGCGTGTGTTTCCTCGTATAAACCATGGCTTCATAAAAATCCATGCCATTATTCACCAGCTCATCAAGTCTAGCGAGGGCCGCAAAAAACGTCGCAATTTCGTTTAAATGCATGATAGCCGGTTTTAATCCAATTAATTTCAAGGCAGCATAACCCCCAAATCCTAAAACCACCTCTTGATACAATCTATGATCGGAATTGCTTGCTCCTGAATATAGCTCCTGAAAATTTGGTTCCGTGATAGCAATAATTTTTGTATTATTAAAACTTTTTTCTATTACATCTAGAGTACATAACTGATTGTCGCACCTGATAAAAACCTGATCAATTAAGTCAAATCCAAAGTTGACATAGCTAACGGGAACACGTTCATCAATCAATGTGTTATTTTCTAAAGATTGTCTAAACTGATATGGATAAAAAGGAGTAATTAAAACAAACGGAACCCCCATTTTTTCCGCAATTCGCCTAGTATCCGCTGCCAGTACACCTAATCCGCCACCACCACGAAAACCATTTTTCTGGTCATACAACTCAATCGTCCAGTACGTATAAGGTCTTTCGGGGGAAATATCTTTAGTCAGATGGCTTCTGTCTACGGCATCGTAAAAAATATCTACATCTTCAATGTTTTCTAAAGGATGATAAAAATACTGCCCATCGTCCATATGCGTCCATTATAACACATTAATACCAAAATTCTTTTGGTAACTTGTCTGCAATTCTTTGATGAAACTCATAATCAAAACCGTCAAGTTGCTTAGGATTTTTTTCTTTAAAATAATTTTTACGGATATAGTCTGCAGACATTATTTCACCCGGAATCAACTGATATTTTTTATGAAAATTCAGACCACGCGTATAACCTTTTGGTGGTAAAATCGCTAACGGCAAAAAATCACAATTCATTTTTGGATCAACGAGTAGTTTTAGCGCAAGCATTGACATTGTCGGGATGATATCATCCTGTTTATTGAAAGCTTTTTTATCTTTAAAAACGGTCGCCTGTCGAGTTGCCGAAGGAGCCACAAAAACAACACCTCCGCTTATTAAGGCATCGTGAGAAAGTTCAGTGTAAATATTTCTGAATTCCCTTTTTAGACGTTTGCCCTGTTCATACAATGTGGTTCCTTTGGTAAGCTTCATCTTACTCCAAGTAGAAGGAGTAATCGTGGGAGTAATAACAATACCGAGCTCCTTTATTTTATCAAAGTTAGAAGCTAAGGCTTCGTACCAAGGAAGATTAACTGGAAAATACATTGGTTTATCACCCATGACATCAATTTTCATAATTAAAATCCGAGTAATTTCACCCAGAGAGGGATGGTTAAAACCAATTACCAAACCATTTTCGCTATCTTTAGGTATATTAGAATAATCGCCAGGAGTCAATTTCGACAAAACTCTGACGAGCTTTTTCCTAGCGGCTTGATTGTGTTTTACCTTGTTATTTTTTGGTCCTGTTGTTCTGAAAAAATATTTTATTGCCGTATTACAAATTTTACCAACAGGCACCATTTCCTTTCGTAGATTTTCGGCACCCAAAGTAGCAAGTAAAGAATAGTTTTTGTATTTTATCTTGTCAATGATTTCTTCAGCACTCAGCTTAAGTAATTCATCATCGGTGAAAGGTTTTTTTGCCATAACATCCACATTATAGCACAAGAAAAACAAAAAAGCTCCGTAATAGAGCTTGGCTGGGGATGAGGGATTCGAACCCCCGAATGGTGGGACCAGAACCCACTGCCTTACCACTTGGCGAATCCCCAGTACGCCAACAATTATATCACATTGTCATTCACTTCTCAATGCTTCAACTGGATCTTTCCTGCTAGCAGCCTTTGCCGGAATCAATCCACCAATCAAAGTCAACACAATCGATAATCCTACCAAAAATAGTGCCATCCTAAAGTCCAATGCCGCCGACAAAGGTATGCCGCCAGTAAAATGATGTAATACTAGATTGATTAATGGAATCAATAAATACGAAATCCCCACTCCAAATAATCCAGACAAAAGCCCAATTATAAATGTTTCGGCATTAAATATAGATGAAATGTTATGTTTGCTCGCTCCAATTGCGCGCAAAATCCCAATTTCCTTTGTTCTCTCATACACAGAAATATAAGTAATCACACCAATCATAATCGAAGAAACAACAAGAGAAATAGAAACGAACGCAATCAAAACATAGCTTACAGCATCCACAATTGTTTTTACAGAGGACATTAGTATTCCAGTAGCATCAGTATAGTCAATCACTTTGTCATCCTTACCAAATGACGCCATCAAATCATTATAGCTATCAAGAAACTCAATAAAATGAGTTTTCCCATCAAAACTCCAAAAATAAAACGAAATCTGGGTCGGATCATCTAAATCTTGATAACCAAGCGCTGACAAATTAGTTGAAAGAGTAGTTTTCTTCTTATTAAACATTGCCGTAACCACTCGGGAGAGCTCATCTTCTGAAAAATTCAAATGAAATGCCCCCACTATAGCATCCTGATCTACCTGAAAAGCGTTAGCAAAACTACCAGAAAGATACGAAGTTAAATCACCAACCTTTGCAAGAATATTTTTCTGCATACTAAGCTCCGTCAATGGAATTGCAATTGCATCAAAGGCAGCATTGAATTTCATGGAATCTAAGCAGCTATTCACGGTATTATCAAAAAGAAGCGCATTTACAACAATATCGCTTGTTTCCTCATCAAAACTCGGGTTCATCATCTGGGTTAAACTATAAGCCTTGATATAAGCTTGTAAAGTTCCAACAATTAAATTTTGATATAACATAACTGATTTTTCTACCGGAATATACAAAGTGTTCTCCAAATCTTCAAAATCTTGCCTAGCGATAAATTCACCCGCAATCGAATCAATATCGACCTTTTTAAACTTGCCCGTAAGTAATAGTTCTTCTTTTAATTGTTCGGACAAAACTTTATACTTATCTGATAAGATATCGCGGGTTGGCGATATATCAGCCGTAATGTCATTCGCTATTTGGTTGATGTATTCCCTTGTTTTCTCTGATACGGTATTCTGATCAATATTCACACCAAAAGCCTGCAATAGTTTTGCCTCATCCACAGACACTAGATCAGAAAACTCAAAATTAAAATTATTCTTTTCCTCACCAAATTTAGTATTAGAAAAGATATCAAGCTCTGGGTTTGCTAATTGTTTTTGTACAATATCGGTTTTTGAAGACTCATTTATAATATGTGTCACCAAAGATGGCAAATAGGCTATACCGCTGCCAGAACTAAGCGTAGTGGCATAATCAGAAGTAGCAATACCAACGATTTTTAATTTCTCGGACTTTCTGAAAACATCCTTCATAAATGTCGCATCTTTACTCATATCCTCATAAACATCATATTTGTCATTAAACACATAAGTATCGGCTGGCAAAATTAATCTGAGATCTACATCCATTATTTCTTCAAAAGACAGATCAAGTGGCTGATTATTGATTTCGACACTTTCACCACTCATTATTTTTGAAACAATTTTATTTAACTCGTCAGTATCATGAAAGCCCAACGAATAGGTTATTAATTCAGAAATTTCAGCCTTATTTTGAAGTATTACCAACAATTCATTATATTTTTCAGGATATCTGCCAGCCAAAATTTCAGTATCGTTTTTAAGATTTTCTTCATCATATTGCCTATAGACCGAAGTCATCGAGGAATAGTTGCGTAGCAAAGACGATTCCCCCACCAAAGACGTAAATAAAGTACTTGGGTTCATCCTCGCAACATTATCAACTGCATCAATTGCATATATTGTCGGATTGACATTATATTCATATTCCATTAATCTAATGTCGTCTTTTACCGCATCTTCATGAGCGTCTAAATACGATTTAAAGCTTACTAGATCATTATTTGAAACCGTACCAAGCGTCGAAGTTAAAACTTGACTTTCTTTTAATCTATTGTTAGTTTCATTTAAAGCAGTTCCATTATTGCTCAAACTCAACAATATCCCCGTCATATCAGCCGATTCTTTTTGTAAAGCCAACGGATACGAAGTCAAAGTATCTTGTTCTATCTTATCGATATAATTCTGGAATCCTGTCGAAACAGCAGAAATCAAAGCAATGCCAATAATACCAATCGAACCAGCGATAGCCACGAGTATCGTTCTTGCCTTTTTTGTTAATAAATTACGAACTGATAGCCCCAGTGCAGTCAAAAAAGACATCTTGGTTTTCTTGGACTTATTTTTAAAATCATCGCTATCAAGCCTAGTATCAGCCCCACCATCATAAGGATTTGAATCTGCTGTTATTTGGCCATCCTTCAGACTGATAATCCTGGTCGCATATTGGTCTGCAAGTTCAGGATTATGAGTCACCATAATAACCAATTTATCCTGAGAAATTTTCTTCAGAATATCCATCACTTGCAAACTAGTTTCAGAATCCAATGCTCCAGTAGGTTCATCCGCAAGCAAGATGTCAGGATTATTTACTAAGGCACGTGCAATCGCGACTCTCTGCATCTGTCCACCAGACAATTGTGCTGGCAATTTGTAAATATGATCTGACAGCCCTACATCTTTTAATGCCTTTTTGGCACGTTTCATCGATTCTTTTTTGGAAATTCCAGAAAGCGTCAATGCCAATCTAACATTCTGCAAAACAGTCTGATGAGAAATTAAATTGTAACTTTGAAAAACAAATCCGACTCTGTGATTGCGATAAGAATCCCAATCTTTATCACGAAATTTTTTGGTAGATTTTTCATTAATTATCAAATCACCAGAAGTATAATTATCTAACCCACCAATAATATTGAGCAAAGTTGTCTTGCCAGAACCAGATGGCCCCAAAATAGCTGCAAATTCACTTTTGCGAAAATTAATAGAAATTTTATTTAAGACAACACGCTTAATACCACCGGTCAAATAAACCTTAGAAACACCCCTAATCTCTAACATATTACTACAATTATAACATGGAAACCCTAGTTTTGAATCATATGTATTATAATATAAATATATGGACGGAAAAGTTTTTGATCGTATAGAAAAAAAATATCTCATTACAAAAGATGAGAAAAAGAAACTTTTGAAAGTCATTAAATCCCATATGAAAAAGGATGATTATTTCAAATCCGAAGTTTTAAATTTATATTTAGATACAGAAAATTTTGATTTAATAATTCAATCTATCGACCAACCAGTTTTTAAGGAGAAATTGCGGGCACGCTCGTATAGCGGATACGATAGGGTATTTTTGGAAATCAAAACCAAGCTACGTGGAAAAGATGACGCCAATGCCGGCTACAAAAGAAGAGTCATGATTACCCATGACGATTTTGATGAATTAATCAACAAAAAAGCAACCATGTCCGAACTAGCTCTTCGCTCAATAGAGACCGAAAATGATTTGCAAATAGCTAAAGAAATCGACTATCTCATCGAACATTTCAACCTCATCCCCAAAATGCTCGTCATATATAATCGGGAAAGCTACAAAGGAGAAGATAATCTGAGAATAACTTTTGACGAAAATTTAAGATATCGCTCAAAAAATCTTAAGCTAAAAAAAGGAAAACGTGATAAAATTTACTTTAGTGACAGTCAAAAAAACATCATTTTAGAAATCAAAGCTCATGGATCATTTCCACTTTGGTTGGTAAAAACACTATCTGAAAACAAAATATATCCACAAAGGTTCAGCAAGGTGGGCAAAATATACGAAAAAGTAAGAAAGGAAAAAAATGTTTAACACGATATTTGACTCAACAGCAATTGGCCTCAACATCACAACAGCACTTATTTGTGCCGCAGTTTCAGTTGCATTGGGGGTGATTATAGCAATCACACATATGAAAACATCCCAGACCAACAAGGGATTCCTAATCACGTTAGCCACCCTTCCCCTCCTAGTGATGGCTGTCATGATTATGATTAATGGCAATTTAGGAACCTCAATTGCGATATTAGGTGCCTTTTCACTAATTCGATTCCGTTCGATTCAAGGTAAAGCCAAAGAATTGTTGAGTATATTTTTTGCCATGATGGTGGGGCTAGCCTGCGGGATGGGGCACGTCTTCTTCGCAACAGTAATCACAATCATAGCCGTAGGTGTTATTTTGCTTTTCTCATATACTCATTTTCTTGAACCAAATCAAAAAAATCGTGTTTTGAAAATAGTCATACCAGAAGATTTAGACTACGAAGAGGTCTTTGAAGATATTTTCAAAAAATACACATCGAATTCAAAACTAGTGCGTACTAAAACCATGAATATGGGCAGCCTGTACAAGCTAACATATGATATAACTCTAAAGAACGGAATCAAAGAAAAAGAATTCCTTGATGAAATACGTGTTAAAAATTGCAATCTCAAAGTACTTCTTTCTCATCCATGCTTAGAGGAGGAAATTTAGTGATTAGATCAAAAATAAAATGGTTAAGTTTTTGTCTAATTCTAGTCCTCACCCTAATAATAACTGTTTTCATCAATCAAAAACACTCTCCGGAAAATATTGAAAAAATTACGAATTCAATCGAAGCCGACGATAGTGATTTAGATATTAACTGGGATCGATATCAAACAGTAAATATTGAACTAAAAGATAACGTTATCATCTCCGAGTCGGGCACATATCATCTTACTGGAACATTAGAGGATGGACAAATCCGCATAAACGCCGGTGTTGGTAAAGTTAGACTCATTCTCGACAACGCCACAGTCCATAACAATTCTGGACCAGCAATCTTATGCTCATCTGCAAATGAACTAGTCATAGAAACGAACGGAAATAGTTCGCTCGAAGACGGTAATCTGTATAACGAAAATGACGACGACATTAGTGGAGTAATTTATTCAAAATCCGATATGACATTACAAGGTGAAGGAACGCTAAATATCGTGGCCAACTACCAAGATGGTATTGTCGGCAAAGACGATGTTAAATTCAATTCTGGAATCTACAATATAAATTCAAAAGACGACGGTATTAGAGGTAAAAATTCCGTATACATAGTGGGTGGTAATTTTATAATAGAATCAGGTGCAGACGCCATCAAAACAACAAATGAAACGGATTATAATAAAGGATTCGTGCTCATTAGAAACGGTAATTTTGACATAAAATCATCAGCAAAAGGAATAAAAGCAACCAAGAGTATCTTGATACAAGATGGCAAATTCGCAATCGAAACACTAGATGATAGTATTCATTCTGACAATTATCTTGGCATAACAAACGGAGATATTAATATCAATTCCAAAGATGACGGAATTCATGCCAATGATGAGCTAATTATTGAAAATGGCGAAATTCTAATTGCGGGAGCATATGAAGGAATAGAATCTCAAAAAGTAACCATAATGGGTGGAAAAATTAACATTCATGCCATAGATGATGGAATTAATGCAGGCGGAGAGCCTGAGACTAACACGTCCAGTAGAATCAGCGACTGCAGTATTTCGATATCAGGTGGAAACATCTATATTAATTCATCTGGCGACGGAATAGACTCAAATGGTTGGCTTAATATCAGTGGCGGTGACATAATCATTGATGGTCCGACTAACAATAAAAACGGAGCATTAGATTCCGAGTTTAACATTATAATGAATGGAGGTTCCGTTATGGCGTTAGGGAGTAGTGAGATGGCAAAAACTCTCGGCTCCACATCAAAAATATTTAATATTAGTGTTTATTTCCCCACTATGTACCCCGCCAATACAAATATAGAAATAAGAGATTCCGCAGGCGAAGTAATTATGTCTCATACCTCGGCAAAATCATTTAACCATATTACCGCTGGTTCAAAAGATTTTAAAATTGGATATAGCTATACTATCTTCATAAATGATGAGATATATCAGACTTTCGTAGTTAGCAATACTACAACAACCATAAAAAACTAAAGCTAAATATACACAAATAACCAAAAAGTATGTTACAATAGACCAAAAGGAGGTATATGCAGTTAATTGTAATTCTGCTTGGGGTTGTTTCGGTACTAACACTCTTATCAGGTGCTGTCGTGTTTTTTGGCGCCTCAAAAGGAGACAGAACAAAATCTGCTTGGTTTTTTGTTGCAACTATCTTTGCAACAATCTGGATGTTATCCATATCCGCCTTTCTTATTGCTAAACCAGAATGGGGCGATCATGTCAGATGGCATGTTAATTGGACATATGTCAGTTCCATCTTTATTGATGTTGCCTTGCTCGGGTATATTAGTTGGAAATTAAAATACGGAAAACTAACAACCTGCATATTCCTTTTGGTCGGTACAATCTTAAGTGCGATATTCGTCATACATCCAGAATTGCTATATAGCGAAATAATATTATCTAACGCCGGCAACAGCCTAGCTACCAATATCGGACCATTCTATTTCATTTTCATAGCCTTCTTCTGCTTATTGGTGCCTACAGTAATGATTACATTGTTAAAACAAATTTTAAAAACTAGTTCAAATAAAACAAAAGGTAGCGATTTAGTATTATTAATAGGGTTTGGCATTTCAGGGACAATGTCTTTGGTGTTTAATCTCATATTGCCATTTTGGCGTTGGGATTTGGTATGGGTAGGGCCACTAGCCGTATCAACCACAATTATTGCATTTTATTATTCAATCTTAAGGTATCGCACCCTAAATCTTTCGTCAATCTGGCTCAAAGTGTTCTCTTATATAGTAATAATCGCCTCAATAGCTATTATATATATGATCATATTCGCCCTAATCTTCGCCGCACTATTCCGTGGCTCTACCCCTTCCACGGAAGTAATAATTCTAAACTTCATAATGACTTTAATATTCCTACTCCTGATGCCAGCCCTAAATGAGGTTAGTACTCATATCCGTTCATTAATCACGGGAGACGAAAGCAGCAAAAACCATAAAAACAACAAAGGATAAAAATGCAACAAAAATCAACACATAAATCAAGGACAACGATCCTCCTATCCATCAACGCAGCAGCAATACTAATCGCTGGGGTACTAATTTCAAGTGCAATTTGGTTTAATGGTGGATTAAAATTCAGGGCCGTTGGCGAAAGATCTGACATTGTAGACGATGAAATGCGCGAGGCCGAACTACTTGATTCTATTTCGAACTCTACTACAGAAATAGCCGAATACACAAATATCACAGGAAATGACGATTACATATCTACATCTAGTCACGAATTCGACAATACGTCAGTTCCTGCTGGTGAATTATGGAACGAAAACGCAATTACGATTTATGCTACGCCAGATACCGATATTTGTGTTGGTGGAGGTCTCAATGATTTGGGTGAAATGTACTGGCAAACGTCAGATTCAAACGTAATTTCAGGATTTTACAATTCGGCTAGAACCTGGCTCGGTTTCAATGACGATACTTGTCGATATCCTGTAGTTAACGGTATCGGTACAACTACAATCACAGCCGGTACTTATGACGGCAAAAGAAAAGACTCCATCATAGTCACCATAATAGAGCCTCCTGCTGAACAATGGAGGCACGAAGTATTAACTCTAGTTAATAAAATCCGAATCAAAAACAATTTAGACCAATTGTCATGGGGATATACTTGCGAATCCGCCGCAGAAACCAGAGCCAAAGAAGCTATGACACTATACGCGCATACGCGCCCAGATGGTTCAAGTTGGGCCACAGCTTGCCCAGCCCCAAACTCCAGCGGAGTAAGCGGCGAAAATCTAGCCATTGGCAACGCCGCCGTCTCACCAGCCACCACAGTTGCTTTATGGATGGGTTCCGAAACTCACCGAGCAAATATCCTAAACCCAGATTACACAAAACTATCCGTAGGCTTTATTTATGAACCAAATTCAGATTACAAAACGTACTGGTCACAATTCTTCAGCACCTACTAGACAATAGTATAATCAATAACTATATTTTCAATATTAAAACCGTAGCTTATGGTTTAGCATTAATTAATCTACTTAAAAACCACCTACTAGATTCTGTATCCATCAAATCAGTTTGCATATTAATATCATATACTGTTGGCACAATCTTAGTTTGTAGCAACTTACCATTATAGAAATAATGTGACAAAATTAGACTCCTAGTAGTCCCCGGCCACCAAACCTGATCAAAGAATAGGTTTCCTAAACCATAATAAATAACGCCGTTTTCATAAAGTTCAAAGGATTGCGGTTGATGCGCAGAAGTTCCGACTACCATATCAGCGCCAAGCTCGATAAGATGACGAAAGAATTCAACCTCATCGCCAGCAGTATTCTGTGGATAATCACAAGTAACGTCCTCGGATTCAGATACGTATTCGCTGCATTCAAAATACTGGATATCTACAATCACAAAATCGCCTCTCGTTTTTGCAACGTCCAGCTCTGTCTTAAAATTCTCCTCATTGTACTGATTCGCACCAGGCGTATCATCGTTAGTTATGCCACCCGTCGACAAATTATAAGCCAAAAAAGTAATATTATTACCTTTTTCTTTAATTTCTAGTGGAATAGCCGCTTCTTCAATATTCTTACCACCACCCACAGTCTGAATATTATTCTCGTGATATAAATCTATAGTTTTAGCAGCGTCCTCATCTCCACAGTCCTGATTATGATTACCCGTCAACTCAACTATATCAAGACCAATGCTCGTTAAAGTATTAAAAAACCGTTCATCAGAGCAAATATTGCTACCACTAGCAAAATCCGAAAAAGAAGATTCATTTGATGTGTGTGTCAAATCAAAACCAGAAAGATAATCTTTTATTTTACTGGCAAAATAAACCGGATCGTCAACTTCATCAAGTTTTTTATTCATCCCTCTAGATAGAGCAGTTACGCCAGTTTGCGCAAAAGACAAAACAGAAGATTTTTCAGGAAAAGACTGAGTAAAAATTTCACCAACTAAAGGTTCGATTTCTTCGTTATATTTATCAGAAACAAACTTAATGACTCTAAAAACCGCACCACTATTAAAAGTATCTAAATAATAATTGTCGTTTATACTTAATAATTTTTTGTCAAAACTTAAATCCCCAACATCTATCAATAAGACATCCTCATCATCATTAGCCGCGCTCAAAACAGAATCTGGATCAGAAATTTCGATATTTGTTTCTGTATTATAAAAGTCCGTAACCAAAACATAAACATTCTCCAAAAATTCACCATCACTTAAGCTCGGCATCTCCAAATAATTCTCGGCCGATATATAGACATCTTTATCCAACTTTACGTCTTCACTAAAAACCCCATTCAAGATACCTAGTTCATCATCATTCAAACTTTCATCATAATATACCACACCAGGAACTTTGAAAATACCAGTTTTCGTAAAATAGCTAAAGCCAAAAAAGAACGCAACACCAATGAGAATCGCGCCAAACAGAAACGGGGTATAAGATGTCCAGCTTCTTTTCCTTCGATTCATACACTTTTATTATATGCTACAATATATATATGTTCAAGTGGGCAAACCTTTTTAAAGATTACGCGGAAACAGACATCGTATCACCAGATGGACATATCAAGTGCCAGGTTTTGTTAGACAACGGTAGACTATATTATTCTGTGACATTCAACAATCAACCAATTATCAAAAAATCCAAACTTGCCATTGCAATTTGTGGTGAAAACTCATTAGGCGAAAATTTACAAATCGTCCGAATCCAAAACAGAGACAATAAAGAAAACATTGAACTACAATGGGGCGAAGATCAATATATCAGTAACGACTATCATGAAACAACTTTTTACCTCTCCGAAAATACCAAAACTAAAAGAATTCTCTCTCTTAAGTTTAGAATATACAATAATGCGATAGCTTTCCGCTATGAAATTCCACCCCAACCAAAATTCCGACGTATTACCATAAAAGATGAGCTGACTGAGTTTAATGTTGATCTAGGCTCACATACCTGGGCCATACCAGCTTATCAACCAGATAGATATGAATACAATTACAAAGAAACATACATCCGTAATCTAAAAAATTCTGTTCATACACCCCTTACTATTAACACACCAAATGGATATTACCTAAGTATACATGAAGCTGCACTATATAATTATGGTTCAATGACGCTCAAACTAAACAATAATAATATTCTAAAGTCAGACATAACCCCACTTTCTGATCATACCAAAGCACATGTTAATCTGCCTTTTCAGACACCATGGCGATTAATTATGGTAGCAAATTCTGCAATAGAGCTCACCACCAACCGAACCATGTTTGCACTAAACAACCCGCCCCAAAAAGATTTTTCATGGGTAAAAACTCTCAAGTTTATTGGTATCTGGTGGGCAATGTATGTCGGTGAATGGACTTGGGCGCCTGGCAAAAATCATGGCGCAACCACCAAACATGCCAAAGAATATATCGATGCCGCAGTACGACTAGGAATCTCAGGTTTATTAATAGAAGGCTGGAATTTAGGGTGGGAGGGCAATTGGCTCGAAAATGGCGTCAATAACAATTTCACAAAATCGACCCCAGATTTTGATTTAGAAGAAATTGCTAGATATGCAAGGAGTCACAACATCGAATTAATTGGACATCATGAAACTGTTGGTTTTGTCAGTAATTACGAAAAACAAATGGAAAAATCATACAATTTATATGCCGCTAACGGTATTCATTATATCAAAACAGGATATGCTGGTAGCATGATGGTAATTAACGGTCGTAAAGAATTTCATCATTCACAACTCGGAATCTTACATTATCAAAAAACCGTAGAGGTGGCAGCTAAAAAACATATTTGCCTAGATATTCACGAGCCAATCAAAGGAACCGGAATCGAAAGAACTTGGCCTAACCTATTATCAAGAGAAGGAGCGCGCGGTCAAGAATATGAAGGTGGTTCACTTAGCCCTTCACATGCCTGCTATTTACCTTTCACAAGATTATTATCTGGTGGCATGGATTATACAAGTGGAATTTTTGACATAGATAACCCTAAAAAACGAATAGCTAGCACTTTATCCCGTCAATTAGCTTTATACGTCACGATTTATTCAGGAATGCAAATGGCGGCCGATCGTCCACGATTTTACGAAGAAAGATTCAAAGAAGCTTTTAATTTCATTCGCCAAGTTCCAACTAATTTTGAGAAAACAATTCCCCTCGCTGGCGACATCGGCAAGTATTATATCGTTGCCAGAAAAGATCGAAACAGTAATGATTGGTATATAGGTGGAATCACTAATGAAGAGCAACGCAAAATCAATCTAGAGTTAGACTTCCTAGATCCAGGCATCTATGTCGCAGAAATCTATGCCGATTCAAAAGATGCACATTTTCAAAACAATCCTTTTGGAATAATTATAGAAAGAAAACGTCTAAACAAAGAGGATTCAATAGAAATCAACCTAGCGCCCGGCGGAGGCTTTGCAATTCACTTGAAAAAACAGTAATTATTTTATTACAGCAGTTAAAATGAATCTGTGAGTATAGTCACCATCACCCAAATCTTCACCTGTACAAGTCATTATTTCAATAGTACTTACATCGCTATCGGACAAAACTTCATTCATGTCAACCTCAGACTTTTCTAAAATTTTCATATCATTAATTTCATAATACATTCCATTATATATAATTTCGTCGCCTAAACCGACATTGATTAAATCATCAAACACGGTACTAGAATGCCCAATCAACAATGTTTTATTGTTATCCATGGAAAAACTACCAACAATAGTATCTGGGGTTTCCAGTTTGTGGTTTTCCATTTTTAAAGTAGTTACATCGCTAGATAAATTAATAGAAGGAATACTCAAAAACCCAGAAGTGTTATAGCGCACAGCTTCAACTGGTTGTAAGCCAATAACCAGATAGACGGCAAACGAAAGGAAATACAACGCCCCAAAAACTATTTTAAAATCAAGATGCTTCCTTAACTTCACACTCTCCTCCTTAATTCAATTATAGCACAAGCGTCAATAATAAAGCAACTAGTTTTTTGTGATTTTATTCAGCACTAGTCGTGGTATTCAGTCGAAATCAGACTATCGATTGGGTTATAATCATCCGTCAACACAATATCATCATCTTTAATTTTAATATCCACAGCGTTATCTGGTTTGTGTTTATCATTATCAGTTGCAATCATCATCCAGTTAGTATATGCAGAATCCTTGACGTTTTCGTGCACAGGCACTATATAAACATGTTTAAACACCTTCATGAGTGTTTTGGCTTCAGCCCTCAAGAACTTGCCCTTACTCCCAGAAACTGCACCGAGTACATTCGACATGTAAACCCCATTCGTATTTAGGCACTTTTTGATAGTTTTTGCCGCCTCTTTTGTCGCAAGAATCCCCACCGGCACCTCACCAGAAAATGCATCGTTCAATACGGCATCATATTTTTTCTGACAATCTGCCAAAAAGATCCTTCCGTCTTCATTGTATAATCCCAATCTATCTTCACCATATTCTTGGATTAAATCATCTAAGAAAAAGTATTTCTTTGCAATCTCGGTAGACATTGGGTCTATCTCAATCACATCCATAGACTTATCTGAAAAATGCGAAATGAAATACTTTGGATATTGATAAGCAGCTCCACCAATCATCGCAACTTGCTTAGCGTCAATATAGTCAAACATCATATCATATTTCTTTAGATAATTAAAAACTAAGTCAAACTTGCGATCTTCATCTAAATAAGTCGCCGATGAATAGGCTCCACTCTGCTTATAAAACAATACTGTATCCCCATCATAATCACCCTCCTCTACTATAATGCGCCCATATTCTGTATCGATACTGATATTGGTCGATTTCTCGTTATTTTTTACCACCACAATTGAAGCCACACAAACCACAAGAGCAATCAATAAAGAAATCACAAAACTCCAACGCAATTTACTTGATCGCAGACCCTTGAGAGGCTGCAAAAGAATTGTCGTTGGCAAAATCGTTATAGCAATTAATACAAAAATCATTTTTGTACCCATTGCAGGAATCAACCAAAAACCGCCCAAGAAAGTACCTACCAAACTACCAATCGCAATAATCGCTGTAATTCTACCAGACTCTTTTGCCTTTTCTTTACCATCACCAATTCTCTCTTTCATGATAATCGGTGTTATAATTCCCATAATTGTGGCTGGCACCAAGAAAAACACAATACTGCCAACTACAGAAGAAAATTGCGTACCCATATTTTCGTCTTTAATGGATTGCAAAATTGGAGCGTCAATAAGTGGCGTTATTGCAATATAAACCGAAGC
Organism: uncultured Candidatus Saccharibacteria bacterium; assembly: GCA_964468665.1. GTDB lineage: Bacteria > Patescibacteriota > Saccharimonadia > Saccharimonadales > Saccharimonadaceae > Nanosyncoccus. The sequence goes on along the minus strand of CAYXTS010000007.1, from coordinate 14,144 downwards.
AAAAAGTAAAAGCAGTCCAGTCAAAAATCTCGGGTTCTTGCGTGAAGCGAATTTACCACCAATAATATTACCCAAACTACCCGCCAACAGTATAATACCAATTATAGCCGTCCACACGAAATTACTATTTCCAAAATATGGCGACATTAAACGCGAAGCCACCAATTCCAATATCATACCCGCTGCATCCAATACAAATAGCGCAACATAATCGGCATCTCTTCTAAAAAAATTACGAACTTTTTTCACGGAATAGCTCCAATCACTTAGATATTATTTTGTATTACCTCCCCGCTACACTAATTATAACAAAAAAATAAGAAAAAATATAAACTTATTCATAATCCAGGAGTAAACATCTTCAATTTCTTCTCATGATTTTTATAATTTTTATCATGCGATGCAACTTCTGTCCAAAACGCCTTTGAATGATCCATATGATTAAGATGCGCCAGCTCATGCAAAATTACATAATCTCGTAAAACCTCTGGTAACTTCATTAAGCCAATATTCAAAGAAATGGTTCGATTAGAAGAACAACTTCCCCATCTGGTGTTCGCATGGCTAAGACGACATTTTTCATAATTATAATCATATAACTTTGCATAATAATCTAACCTGTATGGTAAATACTCTTTAGCCTTCTTCGTCAAAAGTTTCTTTTGATAATCTCTCGCACGTTGTGTTTTAGGATCTTTAACCGGTAATTTTTCTCTTATAATTTTACGATTAGTATTTAAAAATCTTTTAGCCAAAAAGTCAGAAGTATACTTCGGTACAGACATCGCCAACCTACCAGAAGTTGAAACCGAAAATCTCACCCCTTTAGCCAAAGGACTCTTTCTGACTATAACTTCACCAAATTCTTTATCTTCTATAATCATTTAGATTTAGTTAAATCTGCTAAACCAGAAATCGCATGTTTAGATTGAGTTTCGAAAGTATGCTTTCCAGAAAGAATAATTGGACGTTCTGAATCAGTCGGTGCCTCAATTTCAGCAACCTCAGTCTCATAAACTTCTTTTGCTTTAGAAATATTCTTATACTTCGATTTTAGTCTAGCACGAATAGAAGACGCATCTGTCTGAATCCAAATGAGAGCAGGACTATAGCCCTTCTCCTTTAGAATATCACGAATTTCATTTCGCTCTTTTTCTGTTCTCAATCCACCCTCTATCATAATGGTCTGACCAGTTTTTAGAATCTGTTCCAAAATTACCAAGATATTTTCATGCGAAAATCCATATTTTTCACTCAGCTCATCCAAATCATAATATGCTAGACCAAACTTCTTAGCAAATTTCTCGCTAAAAGTCGTCTTGCCACTACATGGTGCACCGAATATAAGTAATGCCCTTGGTTTTGCTTTATTACCTTCCATACTAAATACATTATATCACATTAGAATTATGATATAAAGTTTTGCAACAAAAAAGAGAGCAGCCCTCTCTATATTTCTAAATCTAAAATGGCAGGGGTGGCAAGACTTGAACTCGCGACACCTGGTTTTGGAGACCAGTGCTCTACCAGCTGAGCTACACCCCTATTTTTAATCTACTTTTTTATTCTACCACATTTTATCAAAATATGCTAAAATAATAAAGATGAAAATACTTATGCTAGGATGGGAGCTCCCTCCGCACAATAGTGGCGGTTTAGGTGTTGCTTGTCTTAATATGGCTAAAGCACTAGCAGAAAAAGGAGCCAATATCGACTTCGCCGTGCCATATTCAGCACCCCACCCAGGCACAAAATTCATGCAAGTTGTATCAACGACCAAACATGAACCATTTTACCATCTTGCCAACGGTTCCTACGAATCGATTAAATTATTTGATGAATTCATTCCGAATTTTGACAACAATACATATACCTCCATCCGCAATATTCAAAAAGAATATTGCAATTATATAGACGATTATCTGGAAACACATCACTTTGATATTGTTCACGCTCACGATTGGCTTACCTACGAAGCAGGCATTCTGGCCAAAAAGAAATATAACATACCGCTCATTGCCCATGTTCATGCAACCGAATTTGACCGCTCCGGCATGCAAACAGGTAACCCGCTAATTCATGAGATCGAATACGAAGGCCTAATGATGGCAGACAGAATTATAGCAGTTTCCGAATCAACCAAACGTATCATCCACGAAAAATACAAAATCCCACTGTCTAAAATAGAAGTCATTTATAATTCCCTTGATTTAGATTACGAAAAAAATGATTATTCATTTGATGAAAATATTTACAACTATATCAAATCCCTTAAAAAGAAGGGCTATATAGTCGTTTCTACCGTTGGGCGTTTCACTATTCAAAAAGGACTGCAAAACTTAATGCACGCAGCAGCTACAGCAATCTCTAAAAACCCTAAGTTTATTTTTATCTTTGCGGGCGACGGAGAAGAGCGCAACGACTTAGTTCGTTTAGCTGCAAATCTTGGCATTTCGAAAAACGTTATTTTTACAGGATTCATTAGGGGTAAAAAACTACGAGATGTCTATACAATATCAGACGTATTCGTAATGAGTTCAATCTCAGAACCATTCGGATTAACCGCTCTAGAAGCCGCTCATCACAACAACGTATTAATTCTAACGAGACAATCTGGAGTATCAGAAATAATCTGGTCAGCACTCAAATACAATTTTTGGGACCAGAAAAAACTAGCAGACGATTTAATCGCTATAGCATCAAACCCTACATTACGTAAAACCTTACAAAACAACGTCAAACAAGAATATTGCAAGATTTCTTGGGACCAAGTTGCAAAAAAATGTTTAAATATTTATAATAAAACCATAAAAACACAAGAATAATTAGAATGCGAGCAATCTGCCTATATTTACATATGCATCAACCAATTCGTTATCGCGAATATTCCATTTTTGATGTCTCCAATAATTCCAATTATTTTGATGGCGAATATAATGAACGCCAATCCAACGAAAGAATCTTTAGAAAAGTCACCGAAAAAAGTTACAAACCAACATTAAAATTGCTAGAAAAAAACATGCAAAAATACCCAAATTTCAAAGTATCCTTTTCGATTACTGGCACCTGGATTGAGCAAGCTGAAAAATGGGCACCAGAGTTGATTTCTCAAATACGCAAAATGGTAAAAAGCGGACAGGCGGAGTTGCTGAGTGAGACTTATTACCATTCCCTAGCTTATTTCTACGATATAGAAGAATTTAATGACCAAGTAGACTACCACACCGCCAAGATGAAACAATTATTCAACACGACGCCAACAGTATTTAGAAATACCGAATTCGCCTATAACGACGCTCTAGCAAAATGGGCAGATGAAAAAGGCTATAAAGGTATCGTTGCAGAAGGATGGGATAAAATCTTAGGATGGCGCAGCCCAAACCACGTTTACAAGCCCATCGGTTGCAAAAATCTCAAATTATTACTCAAAAACTATCGCCTCTCTGACGATGTCGCATTCAGATTTTCCAATCGCAGTTGGAGCGAATGGCCACTTACTGTACCAAAATATAAAAAATGGCTCGATGACGACTGTATCAGAGGAAATTTAATCAATCTGTTTATGGATTTTGAAACTTTCGGCGAACACCAATGGGCTGATACAGGAATATTTGATTTTCTCGATGGCTTTATTAATTCTTGGCTATCCGAATACGATAATCATTTTATTACGGTATCCGAAGCTTGCAATCTAATGCCACCAGCCGATGAAATTTCTATGCCCGAAACCATCACATGGGCCGACACCGAACGTGATTTATCCGCCTGGCTATCTAACAGCATGCAAACATCTGCAATGGAGAACCTATATAACATAAGGGGGAAGGTACTCGCCACCAAAGATAAACAACTCATATCAGATTGGCGTCACCTAACTACATCAGACCACCCATATTCAATGTGTACAAAATACTGGAATGATGGCGATGTTCACGCCTACTTTTCGGCCTATGCATCTCCATACGAATCATTTATCTACTTTATGAATATCTTGCGAGATATAGACTATAGAATTTCAAAAATAAAAAAATAACCCCTCGACGAGGGGATATTTTAACGTTTTTTCTCCTTTACTTCGTTACGACCAAGGTTTTTCTTAGTCTCAACGAAAAGCACATGCTTACGAAGCACTGGATCGTATTTCCTAAGGCTCAACTTATCAGGAGTATTCATAGTGTTTTTCTTCGTATAATAAGCACGAACACCAGATTCCTCAGAAACAAGCCCAACCAACTTTCTCTTAGTATTATTCTTCTTTGCCATAATTCCCCTAATTTTATCACGATTAATAAAAAAAGTAAAGGGGCAGATATAAAGCATTGTTTACATCTACCCCCCACAACCAACGACCACCCACTTCCTAATTGCATTATTATTGTCAAGCCTTAAATCTTGCCTTTTCCCCCACATGTGGGGCAAATTATAGCGGGCCCAAGGCTCTGGATGATTTTTCCTGTCCCCATACACTTGGGACAGGTTCTCATCGTTCTTCCGGAGCCAGAGCAAATGTGCCGCCTGTATTCGTCTTCGCTGACGAATACCTTACCACAATTACGACATGTCCAGGTCATTTTCTCACCACCCATCCTAATAATACTAAAACACATCTAGTGTTTTTTGCTCCATAATTATACGTGAGAAACTATTTTTTTGCAAGCACTAGCTCAATAAATTTCTTTATATCTTTTATTCCTAATTTATCATTAGCGGGCACAAAAATTTCCGCATCATCCATAAAATTCAAGCTAACAATCTGGGAATAAACCGCATTTATCAAAGCCAACAACTCTTTTTCATCATCATTATTAAATTCATACACTTTATCATAAACTTCGCCATCTTTATCTGGAGTCACAAACAGAATATGAGCCTTTTCTACGTGGTACTTTCTATAAGTTGGAGAATTATTTAAGAGCAGTTTATAAAACCCTAGTTGCAACATATATTTATATAATGTTGCATGAGAATGCCACTTTTCCTTATGATAACCTCCGGTTTTAAAATCATAAATCTCAATTGATTTTTTGGCTTCATCTACTACGATATGATCAATTTTGCCAGTTACTGGTACGCCACCCACAGAAAGCTTTTCCGGGCCCAAATCAACTTCCGCCTTTCCGACAGATAAAATATCCTTGAACCTGTCGAGCACAATAGCAATATCCTCGAGCCCTTTCTCTCTAACATTATTTACAATCTCAACAGGTAATTCCTTCTTATCGAGCTCAGCAAGGAAAAATTGTAACGCATCATCCTGAGATAAGCCATTGTTGGTAACCTCCTCAAAAACTTTATGTACTAAATCACCATAAGCCATCGCTTCCGTTTCGTCAGTAAAAGGCGCACCTAGCAGATAGTTCTTGAAAAATTCTTGAGGCCCCGCATACACGATATCTATGAAAGAAGTTAAACTAGATGCTGACATCCGCCATTTTTTGACTCGTTCTTTGTAGATAGCCTTCATATCTGGAGATAATTTTACATAAGGAGCTAACCAATTTCTTAAGTTATTTTCGGAAGAATCATAGGCGCTTGCTTCATAGTGGGTTAATACATTTCTGCTCGGGATTAGAGGAGAAATAACCTTTCCGCCATCAACATATTCTTCAAGGTATTCCAATCTATCAGGGTTCTTAGCATTAAAATCATGTAATGAATTTGTAATATAAAGACACTCCTTCGCTCTCGTTAATGCCACATATAACACTCTTAGCTTTTCTCCATCAGTTGTACCTGTATGACGAATTTGCATCAAATTTTTCGGTAAGGATAATAGGTTATTATTACCTTTTCCCTTACCCCAAGCTGTATGATCCGCAGAAATTATAAAAACATAGGAAAATTCCAATCCCTTAGCCTTGTGGGCACTTAAAATCTGGACAGCCTCATCAGCTTCTTTATATGGACTAGTTGTATTAAGCGGCATGTCGGCCATATCATAATCGTCCAACATCATTATCAAATCTGCTAATTTTAAATTCTTATCACCAAAATGTTTATTTAATTTTCCACGCAGGGCAGCTAATTTTTCATATAGCTCGAAAGTAGAATATTCATCTTTCGAAGTATAATACTCTAAAAATGGCGAACGATAGTTATCTAGCTCACTAGCACCAATCAAATAATCCAAAAATACACTAAGAGGCTCCGTAAACGATTTTGCAACCATATTAGCAAAAAATTTCACCAATTCACGAATTTTGGGTTCATCCGAATCAGTCAAAAGTTCAAGCACAGATTTTCGTTCAGACTTTGCTCGTCCAATCGTCTTGACAACTTCTATCATCGGCAAATCAAAAAATGAATATGATAATATCTCCAAAACCGAAACACCAGAGTGTTTTTCATTAGCAACATCATATATATAACGTGATATAGTTAATATTTCATGTATTCTTTCATCCTCTAATAAGTTATCTTTTTTCTCGTATTGAATGTTGATTTCAGACCGAGCCCTAAGATAAGGCAACAAAGGCATAAAATATTTAGTTTTGTAAGAAATAATTGCAATTTCGTTTTGAGGTACACCAGATTTTATCAATTTAGAAATTTCATCAGCCACAAAACCATATTCCATATCCGAAGACAAAAATTCATGACGATAAATCTGTGACTTCTTAGGGTCTGGCTTATGAGCAATCAGTTCTTTATCGGCAAATCTATCCGAAGCTTGATTGATTACTTTTCTAGAAAAATCTAATATTTCCTGCGTACTGCGATAGTTCTCTACAAGTGGTATTACATTGGCCGAATAATGATTCTGGAAATCTGTCAAATTTGTCGAAAGAGCGCCCTGAAATTCATAAATTGCCTGATCGTCATCACCTACGGCCATAATCATTGGTTTTTCATAATCTGTTAATTCTTTTATAATGGCAAATTGCGAAGGATTAGTATCTTGAAATTCATCCAACATAATAAACTGGTATCTCTCACTAAGAGAGGCGCGAAAACCAGAATCCGCCTTTAAAATTTTCACTGCTTCCTGTATCATGTCGTCAAAATCATATAAACCATTGTCTCGCAAATGGGCATCATATTTTTCCATTATATTAGCAATACTTAAGAGCTTTTTATTTGCAACTCTATCCCTCAACCGATAGTTACCTCTTTCGTCTTTTTCGAAATATTTATCTTTCCATTCAGATAATGGCTTAATTTTTTCTGCAGATTCTGCCTCAATAATAGCTTCTTTTAAATCTCTAGCTAATAAACATATCGAACGCTCAATATTTTTTAGAATTATTTTCGAATCAACATAATCCTTCAAAATCTCATAAATCGGTTTGTATGCGTTTTCATAAGAATCTACAAAAACTCGCGGTACTATATTTTTTAATAATGGCGAAATTGCTTTTGATAATATCTCCGAATCCTCCAAATTCTGTTCCGCAATCTTTTTTAAATCCGTGTAGTCAAGACCTGCAGATTTTGCAGCAGACAACACACTTATAATATCTTTAACATTATCACCCTTCAAAATATCTTTTGTTGGTAGATTGTTTTGTATATCTTTAATTATCTTAAATTGCGATACCTCATCAATCGGAGAATCAAGGCGACGATCATAAGCCTCCGAATAGTTTTTATATTGTGCTAAAATGTCCGAACCAAAAGCATGACAAGTCCCAATATTCACCTTTACGCCATCATTTCCAACAATCGATTTCAATCTTTCACGCATATTCATTGCCCCAGTTTCTGTAAATGTCAAACAAAGAATATTTTCTGGATTAGTGTCAGTATTTTTCAAAATATAAGCAACCTTTTCAGACAACAACTGCGTTTTGCCAGTGCCAGGACCCGCCAACACCAAAAGTGGACCATCAAGATATTCTACTGCTTCTTTCTGTTTTTGATTTAGGGGCATAATTTTCCTTTCTATTACAGTTTTTTAAGACATTTACACATAATAACAGCATCTTCAGGAATCTTTATTATTCCGTGTCTAATTTTATTTAATGCGGTTAAACCCTCGACAGTATTTGTTGGTTTATAATTACGATTTTTTGCTAACTTCATTCCGAATTCATAATTTCTCGAAGGCAACCCACAGGTTAACATTAAATCATCAATTCCGCAGGCCAAGTCCACCGTATCTGACGATGCGCCATTGAGCACTAAAATGCTTTTCATTTCAACTAGTACATCATTAATAAAGTCTTGCCAGTCTTTGCTATCTCGTTCTAATCCCAGAAAACCAGCAAAAATTGCATAAATATTCTTCAAAGAGCCACACATCAACACGCCTTTTTTATCACTTGTAATATCAAAGGTCAAATAATCAGTCGTAAACATCTTGGCAATATTCGAACTAGTTACGGTCATTTTCGTCTTTTTCTGAGCCTTAATATCGCTAGCAAAACCAGGTCCAGAAATTACATCATACTTATCAAAATCTATAAGCAATTTATCATCAAACAAACCCTTTGTTGCAACTAACAACGGCAATGTTTTTGGCAAATAAGGCAACAAATGCGGTACCACATCAGAAGGTACAGCTAATATACTCAACATTGCGCCATCCAGAACATCAGAAAGACTGGCGTTAATTAATTTCGAATCATAGTAACTAATCTCAAAGCCTTTATCAGATAAAACACCACCTAGGGCTGTACCAAAAGCTCCTGCACCAATAATAGCTATTTTCATGCAGAACGCTTTTTCTTTTTGTGTTTCTTTACCGTCAATACAATCGCAGTAACAATTGCCGCCAAAGTCAAAACAACCAAAGCTATAAACCAAATCGGACAAAGTATCACATTCTTCTCTTGCACAGATAAATCACCCTGATAATAAATCTTTTGCGTAACCTTTACAACACCAATCGCCGGAAGACTACTTACTTCACGTTCTATGTATTTTGTTGTTTCTGGCATTATTATTTCATTATATTGCCCCTCATTCTCCTCAGTTGGTAAAATCACGTTGCCAGTAAACATGTCTGAAACGGAAATAACAAAAGTTGCATCACTATGAACATTACCGTTATTAGATATTAGCGCACTCAACTTCAGGGGAGCAATAGCAGAAAAACCAGGAATGTTATTTTCTAAAATTTCACCATCTTGCACAATCTCACCAGCAACATTCCCATAAACAATACTCGCCATTTCAAAAACATTTTGCACTGCTACCCCAGATGTTGCTTGCTCATCCCTATCAGATGAAACTACAATAGTCGCATACTGACCACCCGCAGGAGCATCCTCTGGTACCGTAATCGTAAACCATACTTCTTTAACATCATTTGGACTAACCGTCCCACTTGGTTCCTCAATTTTAATCCAATCCGTTATCTTAGAACGAGCATATTCCGTCGTCAAATCTGCAGCATAATCTTCACCCACAACATTATAAGGTGTCACTGAAACTTTGTATGCAAAATCTTCTGTTGCATCAACAGGATTTGCAATCGAAATCTTGCCCTTGAATGTTTTTCCTGGCTCCAACGATGCCCTCTGACTCATCGGAAAAACCGTAAAAGAACTGTTCACCCTTAATTACCTCCGTTTAATTTAAAACCATTATATCAAACAATCACTCAACTGACAAAATTTCACCAGCACCCTGTTTCAAATAAAGCAACCGCTGATTTTTTGAACCCCGAAATCTCAAACTCAAATCTCGTTGAGCTAATATAAATGGACCGTCAATCAGAGTATCCAAAGATTTCAAGAATTCCCAAGGTTCCCTGCCATATTCTTTAATTATTTCATAAGTAAAACCCGAAAAACTCCAAACGTTCCACCCTAGTTCTTGTCGTACAAAATCAGCAATTTCTTTACATGCGACTGATTGCACAAAAGGCTCTCCTCCACAAAAAGTCAACCCTGCCTGGCCCTTAAATGTTGACAATTCTTGTTCGATATCTTCAATTTTCACTAAATACCCTGCATCATAATCCCAAGTTTCAGGATTCTGACATCCAGGACAATGATTTGGACAACCTTGAGTCCATAAAACCGCTCGTAATCCATCTCCGTTCACGATATTATCATGCTCAAGCGGCGCCGAAAGTCGGATATATCCCTCCGGCACCTCCTCTTGCTTAGCAATTTTTTCTAATGAAATCTTACGATAATCCATACTACTTCCTAGCAGCAAGCTAATTTTTCAAAAGGCAAATCGCCCTCCAACCTACCACAATGTGGACATCTGTCCCCAGAAATAATACCAGAAAATCCACAAACTGGATCACGATCCACCGGATGATTTACCGAACCATACCCAATCCCAGCATCATGCATTTTTCGAATTACCGACTCAAAAGCAGCAATATTCTGCGACGGATCACCATCGAGCTCAATATAAGTAATGTGTCCAGCATTACAAAGATTATGATATGGTGCCTCAATATCTATTTTTTCAAATGCTGAAATCGGATAATATACTGGTACATGGAATGAGTTAGTATAGAACTCACGATCCGTAACACCCGGAATCACACCAAATTCCCTTCTATCAATCTTTGTAAATCGTCCCGCAATACCCTCAGCCGGAGTTGCAAGTAATGAAAAATTCAGCTTGTATTTCTTGCTAAATGCATCACATTTTTCTCGCATGTGGGTAATAATATCAAGCCCAAGCTCTCTTGCATCTTCATCCTCAGCATGGTGTTTACCCACCATAGCGACCAAAGTCTCAGCTAAACCGATAAACCCAATACTTAATGTACCATGTTTAATTACGTCCCTCAAAGTATCATTTGGCCCCAATTTCTCCGAACCAAACCAGTTACCCTGTCCCATTAAGAATGGGAAATTCCTCACATGCTGACTAGCTTGAAAATCAAACCTCTCCAAAAGCTCATCCTTTACTAACTCCAATTTTTCGTCTAATTCACGATAGAATCCATCCCAATCTGCTTCTTTTCTCTCACCTAAACATATACCGTGCTTTATCCCGATTCGTACCAAGTTAATCGTAGTAAACGACAAATTCCCACGCCCAGTCACAATACCATCGGATTCTGGGAATACCGATGCAAACACCCTTGTCCGGCAGCCCATCGTCGCAATCTCGGTACGATAATCACCTTTCTTGTAGTATTTCAAATTGTACGGCGCATCCACAAAACAAAAGTTCGGGAACAATCTCTTAGCCGAAACCTCCATTGAACGTTTGAACAAATCATAATTTGGATCCTCGGGATTATAGTTTACACCTTCCTTAACTTTAAAAATCGATATCGGGAAAATCGGCGTTTCGCCTTTACCTAAACCATTTTCTGTTGCCTCAAGTAGATACTTCGAAATCAACCTGCCACTAGGAGTCGTATCTGTACCAAAATTAATTGAAGTAAACGGCACTTGTGCACCCGCCCTAGAATGCATAGTATTCAAATTATGCACAAAACCTTCCATCGCTTGCAACGTCTCACGCTCAACATCAGCCGTAGAAGCTTCAACAATCTCTTTTGGCCACTTTGCTTTTTTCAATTTCTCATCATCACCAAACTGAATACTGTCATTTACTTCTAGAGATAATTTTTTGCCAGTAAATTTGTTATATTTTTCCAAATTTTTCTTGAGAGCCTTGCGAAAAGATTTATCCACACCAGGCGCCATTGCATAATCAAAATTCGGGATAGACTGCCCACCATGCTGTTCGTTCTGATTAGCCTGCAGCAAAATCGCCGCGAGTGCCGCATAGGAACCAATCGAGTTAGGTGTCCTAAGATGACCATGCCCAGTATTAAAGCCACCATTTCCGAATAATACAAAAGGATCAGACTGACAACAGGTCAAAGTACCAGTAGCATAGAAATCCAAATCATGAATATGGATATCACCATTATCATGCGCCGCTGCAATATCTGGCCGAATCATCAATGATTTAGCAAATACTTTAGAACCTTCCGCCCCAAACTGCAACATCTTACCCATGGCAGAATCACCATCAACATTAGCATTAGACCTTTTTACATCGGAATCTTCCGAAGCGTCAGCATGCGAAATTGTCCGATAAATCATCATTAAATCAGATTTTGCTTCCCGCCTTCTCGAACGCTCCTGACGATATTGAATATACTCCCTCGCAGTGCGTTTAAAACTAGACTCCATCAGAACTTCTTCTACAATATCCTGAATCTGCTCAACATTGGGAGTTCTAGCTGTTATTTTTTCCTCTGCTCTTTTCAGAACCTTTTCAGACAAAGCCTTCGCGCGATCATGTTTGAATTCACCCGTAGCCAAACCAGCCTTGGCAATTGCCTCAGTAATTTTTTCAGGGTCAAATTTAACAATTTTCCCATCTCTTTTAACAATTCTTTTGAACATAAAATATACCTCCTTCAAATGTATTCTAGTTCAATATTTTTATATATGACCTGGTGGTAGGGACTCTGGTAGGTAATGCTTTAAACCCCTACATTTAGCGTCTTACAATAATATTACAACACTATATATGGATTTACAAGACTTTTATGCTAATTTTGTAAAAATTACAACATTTACGCAAAACTATTTCAGAAACCCGTTGATAATTTTCGATTCAGCCTCTTTACGAGTCAGCCCTAACGTCATCAATTTAATTAGTTGTTCATCGGCGATTTTTCCAATAGCTGCCTCATGAATCAATTTTGCATCACAAGTTCTAGCATCAAGCGCCGGAATAGCATGCACCCTAGCCTCATCCATAATAATCGCATCACACTCCGAATGTCCACGACAAATACTATTCCCCACTAAGGTAGCCTTGAAAGTTTGATTTGACAAATCTTGCGCAACAGCACGAGACACAACATCAGCAACGGCATTTTTACCATTTAACTCAACTTCATAAATACTCTCTGCAGTCTGGCGCCCATGAGTCATTAGGCGTTCTTGCACTACAATCTTTGCATCTTCGGCTAATTTAGCAACGGTTTTTCTAATGGTCGAATCCACCCCTTTAATTTGTTCCATCTCAAGTTTAGCTTCTGCACCTTTTTCTAGAAAAACTTCAGTCGTAGGGTTCAAAATTTTACCACCCTTACCCGGCCCAAAACCATAGTGCTTTTCGATATACCTAATCTTAGCATTCTTACCAACATAAAATCGATGCACGCCATCATGCACCGAATCATTCGGACCACAATTATATATTCCACAACCAGCGATAATCGTCACATCAGCCCCGTCGCCAACATAAAAATCATTGTATACTGCCTCTTTTAACCCCGTGGCACTAATCGCCACCGGAATATGCACCGTCTCACCCTTTGTACCTGATTTGATGTGAATTTCCAGGCCACTTTGTTCTTTTCTGGTTTCTATATCTATATTAGTAGTAGAATTTCGCCCTACCGATTTACCATTAACCCTAAAATTATAAGCCCCTTCTGGTACTTCAAAAACTCCAGCCACCTCACAAAAAATCTGTTTTTCTTCCTCACTTAACTCCATTTTTATCTCCCGAAATCTCTAACAAAATCTTCTCTGGTTTACCCTGGGTTTTGATTTTGCCATTTTCTAGTACAATCACCTTATCTGCAAGCTTTAATATTCGCTCTTGATGTGAAATCACCATAATAATATTGTTTTTAGTCTTTAATCCGGCAAAAACTTGAGTTAGTTTCGCAAAACTCCACAAATCTATACCAGCCTCCGGCTCGTCAAATATCATTACTTTGGCTTTGCGCGCCAACACCGAAGCAATCTCGATGCGTTTTAGCTCACCACCAGACAGCTTAGCGTCTACCTCTCGCCAAAGATAATCGTCTGGTGCTAAGCCAACTTTTTTCAAATATTTTCCCGCCTCGTCCTGAGAAATTAACTCACCACTCGCAATATTCAGTAATTCACAAACATTAATTCCCTTTAGCCTAACCGGTTGCTGAAAAGAAAAAGCCACGCCCATCTTGGCGCGCTCAGCTATATCTAAATTCGTAATATTTTTACCATCTAGTAAAATCTTACCACTGGTAGGCTTCTTTATTCCCATCAAAATTTCTGCTAATGTAGATTTGCCACTTCCATTTGGCCCTGTAATCGCCACAAAACTGCCCGATTTTATCTGAAAAGACAAACGGTCCAATACTTTCTTCTTTGAACCGTTTTTGCCAATACAATAAGAAATATCACAAAATTCCAACATCATACTCTAGTGGTGGATCCTACAGGGCTTGAACCTGTGACCTTACGAATGTGAATCGTACGCTC
>CAYXTS010000006.1:0-41943 GCA_964468665.1 uncultured Candidatus Saccharibacteria bacterium | reverse complement strand
CCGAAAGAATGGGTTCCGAGCTATCGCTATAAACATCACCGAACATTTGTTCGGTTTTTCTCCGTTTCTTTTCTACTCCTCTGGGCAGTATGAGAGATACTGCTTGCCCTGACGGGGTTAGGTAATATTCATGAATGAAATTGATTGTCTTTAACAAATGTCCGGGCAATGGTTTTGTATACAAAACTTTCAAAATCGATTTTGTTTTAAAATCTGGTTGCGCAACTTTTTTAACAACAACGCCGGCCACATTTCGGCGGCCCACTGGCACTAATACAATTTGCCCAGGCGACAGAATATCGTTTAAATCATAGGTCAAAGTCTCTAATTTACCTTCTGGTATCACCTCGTAAAACATTTCTAAACACCTCTAAGCCCCAATCATTTACTGGTTTTTAAGGGCTTTTTCTTGATTTCGCAACCAAACGCCCAAGCTGCAATAGCGCCCACAAAGTTGCCAAGTGCACAGAGCAATATTGCCCAATTGAACTCAACCGCCACCCCCATCGTGATTACATTGGCAATTGAGTGTTGAAATCCGCAGAAGATAAAAATGGGCACCCCTAATAATACGCCCAATTTAGTGCCGCGCCTGTATAATTCTACTGCTAGATACATTATTACCCCACACATAACAGACTTCAGGAAAAACCCTAGGTTCATCCCCCAGCTGGCTACCTTGCTTTCAGCCGCAGGAACAATCGTCCCGTCCATTAGGCTGAATAATACCCCAAAACCATATCCAGCCACTAAATTTACGATTAGAATAACAAGGAGTTTAAGGATACTTATTCTGTCTTCTATCCAGAATCCACATTTTCCAGTAAAAAGATTCAAACCCATAACACAGACGCCTAGTAAACCAAATGCAAACAGGAAAGGCCCTAGAGGATCCCCAATTTTTAGTAACACAAAATCACCCAGACCTATCAATAAACTTGCTCCCACCGATAACCTTATTAAATCAGCATATTGCCGAGTATTCTTCATATCACCTCCGTTTTCCCCATTATACTAAATCGTCATCATCTTTCAAGATTTAAAACTATTTAAAAACGTTGTAAAAAAAACCAAAACTATGCTATACTAGATACAGTTTAAGCGAGGTAGTATGTTAGAAATATTTGTCACATCTCGGGTGCGTCGTAAAATATTGGTGGTTTTTGCCAAATACCCAGATTTTAAAACCCACGTCAGAGGGCTTGCTAAATTAATCAAGGAAGACCCAGGCAATATTCAGCGTGAATTAGAACGTATGGCAAAGGGCGGCTTTTTGATAGTTACTAAAAAAGGCAAAGCCAAAATTTATCAAACCAATAAACAATTTCCAATTTTGAAGGAACTACAGTCGATAGTTATCAAGAGTCAAAAGGGTAATAAACCATCCAAGACCATCGGTTAATAGGGGATTAAATTGAACAATATTTTTAAACAACTGTTGGAAAAACGTGGGTTTAAGAATGAATTTTTACATCCCGAGTATGAGGATGGCATTGATTCGTTTACCCTCCGCGGTATGGATGAAGCAGTTTTGCGTCTGAAAAAAGCTCTAGACAGTCAAGAAAAAATTCTCATTTACGGGGATTATGATGTTGATGGGATTACTGCGAGCACCGCAATGGAGCAGGCCTTGATTCTTGCTGGTGTTAAACCAGATAATATCATAATTATGCTTCCAGATCGTTTTGCAGACGGTTATGGCATGAGCCCAAAATTAATTAAACAGGCCGAAAAGCATGGGGTGACCCTCGTTATTACTGTTGATTGCGGTTCCAGTAACCATGCCATAATCGACGAACTAAATACTCTACATATTGACACCATCGTTACCGATCACCACGAAACCCCTGATGAAATCCCAGAGGCCATAGCGGTTATTAACCCTCACCGCAAAGATTATCCAGCAGAGAACCTTCAAAACCTCGCCGGAGTCGGTGTTGTTTTTAAATTTGCCGAAGCACTTGCGAAAGAAGGTTTAATAAAAAATGGTCAAGAAAAATGGCTACTTGACCTTGTGCTTCTTGGCACTGTTTGTGACAGCATGACACTCATCGGTGAAAATCGCCGTCTCTGTTTCTATGGTCTTAAAGTTTTAGCAAAAACTCGTCGGCCAGGACTCAGGGAACTAATGGCAGTAGCCAGGGTCAATCTCGGCAAGCTTACTTCCGAATCCATTGGCTTTCAAATTGGCCCACGTCTTAATGCTGCTGGTCGCTTGGAATCAGCTACCACTTCTCTAGAGCTTCTCCGTACCAAATCGTCCGTTACCGCCGCTACTATCGCTGAAAAACTTGAACAATTAAATAAAAAACGTCGAACCGAGCAACTAGCTGCTATCAAAGAAATTAAAAATCGTGGTACAGGTAATGATCCTATCATTATAGAAACCGGGCATTGGCATGAAGGCATCCTTGGAATTGTTGCCGGCCACCTTGTAGAGGAGTATCATAAGCCAGCTTTTGTCCTCTCCGAAACCGAAAATGGCATATATAAGGGTTCTGGTCGTAGCTTTGGGGATTTTAATCTTGCAGATGCCCTAAAATATGTCGCAGACTCCATATTGAGTGGTGGCGGTCATGCCGCAGCTGCCGGTGTCAAAATAGAAAATCAAAACCTTTATCATTTTCGCGAAAAAATTAATGATTTTTATCGTAGTCTGCGTCTAGACAACCAAGAGAAGCATTTTAAACAATCCGCTGATCTTATTCTTTCGGATTTTTCTGAACTAGACCTAGAGCTCCTAGACGAGCTAAGACAATTAGAGCCTTTTGGGCCAGGTAATGAAGAACCGATTTTTTGTCTACAAAATATTACCATTACGAATCTCACCCGTATGGGTACTGAACGCAACCACCTCCGTCTTGATCTCCGTGACAAGAATGGAAAATACCTAAAAGCAATCGCATTTTTTGCTCCAGAATCTTGGCTTACTCTCGACCCCCACTTGGACAACATTAGGCTCCTGGTTAAATTCATTGAAAACGATTATAACGGTGTGCGCTCACTAGAGGCCAGAATTATTGATATAGAATTAATATGATATAATTTACTCATGAAAAAAGTGATCGTAAAAGTTAAATTATCTTCCCGAGAGAAGTTTGAGGACAAACTCTCCGATATTGAGCTTGATTTTTCGCCCATTTTTTGGCAACACGATCGCATATACGTTCCTAAAAACTACAAGCCACACTCTAATTTTCCGCGCCTTATTATGCGCACAGAAATGCGCGCTGTAGACAAGCCCGCTAAGTATTATTTCATTCTAAAACGCCATATTGAAGATTCTGGCATCGATATCGTTGAAGAAACCAGCGTCAAAGATTACGAGCAGCTCGTTAATATTATTCTCCAGCTTGGGTTTAAATTAGAAAAAGAAATTTCTCGTCGTCGCCAAAGCCTCAAGATGGGGGAAGGGACATATATTTATCTTGATAAAATCGATAGCCTAACCGGCCATTACGCAAAAATCGAATCTGATATTTCCGACAAAGACTCCGTTTTTGAAGCCAAACAAGACCTTGAAAAAACCTTCAAAACCCTTGGTGAATCCAACTTCGTAAATAGCCCATATTTTGAGCTGTAAGAACGTAATCATTATTGACTTTTTATGTAATATGTGATATAACAAAAACATATACGCAATTAGTTGTGTAGCATTTTAAAAGAAGGAGGGAACATTATGTTGATTGTTCCTGTTTTGGTAGGTTACGTTTTAATATCGCTCTTTATAGCGATCGGTAGGATCATAAGATATTGTAATTTTTACAGCGCCACTTGGGATGTCCCTTATGGAGATCTCGAGTATTATAGGGAGCCGGTCGTTTTCGACAGGTTAACGGACATATTTTTTCCGGCCACACTTTTTATTATTCTGTGGAAAAGAATAGTCCGTCAGATCAACAAATTTTTATAAACAAATCCCCGATACTTAGTATCGGGGATTTTTCATTCACTTGCTTAAAGATTAACCTCTCGGCGGCTCACCATCCGGTTCACCGAGTAATTTTTTGGACTTAATCTCATAGCGTCTCCCATTTACCGGTGATACATAGTAATCTTCATTCAAAAGATTTACAAACATTGTCAAATCTTTGTCATCCATAATAATGATAGACCCGTCATCGTCGGTCATCAGCTCTAGTTGCATTTCGTCTGCGTAGTCCAATAACTTATCCTGCGGCATCTCTTCCGCAATCTCCATCGCCTGTACTTTTTTCAAAATCGGCTTCTTATCGGCCAGCAGGGCATCAAGCGTTAACCCCTCTGCAAATGATAATTTATACTTCTCGGTCAGCTCCTTTGCCTTGGCCTCGGCAATCACTTGCGACTTATAATCATATTGGAAGAGATTCTCAAATTTCGCCTGGTTGAATACAATAATTGTACCATCCACAATTGCTACCTGATTATCGTCTGGCATTTTGAGCGCAATTTCAGCCGAGAAAGGCTCAAAACTCTCACCGTTTATCTCCCAAGAAGTTGCACCTTTAAGCGCCGCCGAAGCTGGCAAAATCTTTGCAACGTAAAAGGTTTTCATTCCATCTTCACCTGGATAAGTAAATTTCGCCAGTATACCTTTTACTTTTTTGAAGTCGTATTCATTTTCGGAAAAATAATCGATATCTTTATACTCATTTTCGATTAGATGAATCAAAGTCTCGGCTCGCCCAACTTTAGAAAGGGAAGTACGATAAATTACCTTTTCCTCGCCATCGGCCCTCTCATAATCTCTCACTTCGAGACCTTTGTCGGCTTCTTCGATAATGTAATGTATCGCCTCCTGCATAAACATTGACTTCACCGCCCCAGTTAGCTTATCCGAGTATTTAATCTTGTATGGCGTGTAGTTTTTATTAAATAAAAACAGCTCCGCCGAAACATTGTTTTTTACCTCGTCGATTTCGTTCGCCCACAGAAACACATCAAACGGCTCAGAATTAGTATTTTCCATATTTACCTCACTTATTTTCTCCATTATATCACAACCAAAAAATTAGAGAGGATAATCACCTTTTTGTATGTTCGGTTATTATAATATAAAATATATAAAAATCAACCGACTTTGTTCGGGAAAATAACAGGGGAGTTTTCCACAATGGTGCAAAACCATAAGCATAAAAATCTTTAAAAAAGCTCTTGCATTTTCCAAAAAATTATAATAAACTAAAAACAGCGAATAAAATAACAAAAACGCTAAACAAAAGTCGTACATTAAAATCAGTTTGAGATCGGCCATCTAGGAGCTTCGCGCGCATTAACATTAACGAGATGCGTCAAAACAATCGTGCGCTCCTTCCTTAAAACACACCTCCCAATAAAACTCTATATGGTCTATAAACACAATAAGTCTCTCAACGGCTGCGATATATGATTAGCTTCGCGCTGGTAAATCGTGGTGGATAAATTGTGAAAATTTAAACAAAAATCAAACAGAAACAAAACCGCTGAAGTTTCTAGTTGAACGATCTCAAACAATGTATAATATACAATATGGAGAAACTACATATCCCAGTATTGTTATCTGAAGTCCTAGCAACTTTGGACCCGCATCCCGGAGAAAGCTATTTAGACTTAACTGCCGGCTACGGAGGTCATGCTAGAAAAATTTTGGATGTAACACAGAATTATAAAGCCTCGTGCCTTATTGATCGCGACGAATTCGCCATTAAACACCTCAAAAACGAATTCGGTTCAAAAATCAACATCTGGCATTCGGATTTTTATAGTGCAGTGTTACAGCTTATCGAGTGTGGAAAGACTTTTGATATTATACTGGCGGATTTTGGGGTTTCTTCTCCGCAATTAGATATGGAAGAACGTGGGTTTTCATTTAAATATGATAGCCCTCTTGATATGCGAATGGATAGGAGGCAAGAATTAACGGCGGCAAAAATAATTAATTACGCCAGCGAGAGGGAACTAGCAGATATTTTTATTAAATATGGTGAGGAAAAACCAGGGCACGCTAAACTGCTAGCAAGAGAAATCGTACATCATCGTCCAATCAAAAGCACCAAGGAATTAGCTGAAATCATCAAAGGTAAGTCTAGGTATTCTAAGATTCATCCTGCCACAAAGATTTTTCAGGCAATTCGTATAATAGTTAATGATGAATTAGGGGAGATTGAAAAAACTCTTCCGCTTATCCCAAAACTATTAAATAAAGGTGGTCGAGTTGGCATTATCTCTTTCCATAGCCTAGAAGATCGTTTGGTCAAGAATTTTTTTAGGGATATGACAAGTCATGGCGAAGAATCGGAACTTAGATTGGTAAACAGGAAACCGATCACTGCGGAGAATGTGGAGCTAGTTATCAACCCTAGGGCTAGAAGCGCTAAACTGCGAGTAGCCCAAAGGAATTGATAAAAATAAAAACTAAAAATTAAAAAGGAGGCAAATCTATGCCAAAGCAAATTTTAGTTGCGAATAAATCCCGCAAACAAACCATTAAGGTGAATTTCCGTTAGTCTCCCTTTCCTTGGGCGAGTTTTCCTCGCCCAAGGTTCCAGGACTATCGATATGGGCCAGAGTGTGGCCTACCAATAAAGAGTTTCACTGAGAGTGTGAAGTGTATGACCTTCCCGGGCTCAGCTTCTGTGATTTACTTATAGCTCTGGTCGCAGAAGCCCCCGGACTAAGTGAAGCTACAAACATAAACATAAACAAAAACAAACATTCAGCGAGGAAAAAATGATTAACCAATCTACCTACGTCACGAGACGAGAAACATTCAAAGGCAATAGTTTTGCTCGTAACCGCAATACTATTCGACACGCCAAGAAAAGCCTTGGATCGATTTCTCAAATTGTCATCGTCAGCATGTTGACCTTGGTATTTGGTCTTATCTATGTAGCTGAAGGCACAAAAGCCACCAGTTTTGACTATGAGCTTTCTTCTGTTGAGTCCGAAATTACAGAAATGAATGCCAAAAAAGACGACCTCGCAGTTGAAAAAGCACGCCTAAACTCTGTCGCTACGGCTAAGAATAGTACTGTTGCAGCGGCCATGGAAAATGCTACAATTACAGGATATGCAACGGAATAATCATACAAGTACTAAAAATAGTTTTTACGAAAACAGTCACCTGTGCCATCGCATAAATATACTTAAAACTATCGTCATTATTCTACTTGCAATTATTTTGGTACGACTTTTTTTTATCCAAATTATTGAGCACGATGATTGGGTGGCAAAAGCCGACGAGCAGCATACTTTATTAGAAACTATTACTGCAAAGCGCGGAGAGATTTATATGATGGATAAAAACGAGCCTGTCGCAGTAGTTCTTAATCAAACTACATATCAAATCATTATTGACCCAGCAGTCACCGAAAAAGACGCCATCAAAAACGCTCTTACAACTCACGCTAAAGAATACATCACGGCTGATTTAGACGAAATCTTTAGTCAAGAAGGTTTACGCTACTATGTTATTGCCAAAAATGTTCCCCGTGACATAGCAGAAACAATCGCCCAAGAAAATATCTCAGCCGTTTGGTTCCAAAAATCCAATCAGCGAGTTTATCCAGAAGGAGAAATGGCTTCGGGGTTGCTCGGTTTTGTTAATGCGGACGGTATTGGTCAATATGGCGTTGAGGGGTCGCTTAATAATATGTTGGCAGGAGAAGACGGTCTTTTGAAAACAACCGCCGACGTAAACAAGGTTGCCCTATCCATCGGTAAAGACAACATAAAAATCCCCGCCAAAGACGGCAAAGACGTAGTTTTATCAGTCGACCGTGGATTAGAAAGAAACATAGAAGAAATATCCGTTGACTATATCAATAAGAGCGCTGCAACCAATGCCGCCGTTCTAGTAATGGACCCAAACAACGGGGAAGTAATAGCTATGGCCAACCTCCCAAACTACAATCCAGGAGATTACGGGAATGTTAATGACGCCTCCGCCTATATAAACTACACTACAGAAGTACCATATGAGCCAGCTAGTATTTGTAAGAATTTTACCTTTTCTGCAGCTATCAATGAAGGAGTCATGACGCCAGAAACCACATATTTTAATCAGCATTATGAAATAGTTGATGACTGGAAAATTTGGAATGCTGAAACCCGTTCCAGCCTTTATGGAACAATTGATATGAGAACGGCCCTTTATTGGTCTCTCAATACGGGCAGTATTTATGCTCTAAAGCTGCTGGGAGGTAATCCAAATTCTATAAATCAACAGGGTCGCGAAAAACTATATGATTATTATTACAATAAGTTTCGTTTAGGCCATGCAACCGGAATTGAGCTAATTGAGTCAGAAGGTTACATCCCAGACCCCAACGACGGCTGGGGGCGTGACTCGACCTATGCCAATATGACTTTTGGCCAGAACCTTAGCATTACAATGATACAAACCGCTACGGCATTTTCTGCTGTTATAAACGGAGGCACCTATCATACCCCCACTATCGTAAAGGGAACAATAGAAAACGGAAAAATAGTGCCCTCTGGCTTACAGACAGAGACTATTAATGATCAAATACTCACGAACGAAACCTCTGCAACGATGCGCAGTATGCTCATTAACAACCGAGATTATAAAGTGCGCGGAGGCATTGATCGTTCTGGCTATTCTATCGGTGGAAAATCCGGGACGGCCCAAGTTGTCAAAAATGGCTCCTATGACGACACAATGAGCGAACTAGTTGGCTCGTACATTGGCTTTGTCGGTCCAGAAGGGGAGTT
The DNA here is from genome assembly GCA_964468665.1 of uncultured Candidatus Saccharibacteria bacterium. GTDB lineage: Bacteria > Patescibacteriota > Saccharimonadia > Saccharimonadales > Saccharimonadaceae > Nanosyncoccus. The sequence continues at coordinate 33,249 of CAYXTS010000006.1, read as the reverse complement.
GCCAAAATACGTGATAATGGTTAAAATGTGGGGAGAGGGTCAAAGCATTGGTAGCGACGAAGCTATGGGCTTGTTTGATTTACTCTCAAATCACCTAATTGATTATCTAAAAATTAAACCAAAGGCATAACGTATATGATGAATTTAAACGACGAAGTCTTTTATGGATTACTACTAGCACTAGCGGGGTTTCTTTTCTCGATGGTATTAACCCCTTTTTATACCCACTTTGCTTATAAATATAAATTCTGGAAAAAACAAAAACAGACCACCGTCGATGGCAAAGCCTTGCCCATCATGTCCAAACTGCATGCCCACAAGTTTAAGCATGTTTTTCCCACAATGGCAGGTTTAATCGGGGTTATTTCGGTTACGACGGTAACTTGGATTTTTAATTTTGATCGTGGGCAGACCTGGCTACCACTTGTAGGATTTTTGGGCGGTGCATTAGTGGGCGTTATAGATGACGTTATTAATATCTTTGGCTCTGGGCGCGGAGCTGCAGGGCTCCGAGGTCCAGTAAAATTTTTCCTCATTTCTATTGTCGGGTTGTCCCTAGGATGGTTTTTTGCTGTCAAATTGGGCTGGACATCTATCTTGGTTCCATTTGCCGGTGATTTTCAAGTGGGTACCGTGGGTATGATTTTAATTTTTGCTTTTGCAATTGTTGCTACGTCTAACGCCGTAAATATCACTGACGGATTAGACGGCCTTTCCGGTGGACTTGCGATGATGGCCTACGGCGCTTACGGTGCGATTGCTCTTCTTCAAGGGAATATGTTATTATTCGGCTTCTGCCTTACTGTAGTAGGTTGGCTTCTAAGTTATATTTGGTTTAATGTACCACCAGCTCGCTTCATGATGGGTGACACTGGTTCGTTTGCGCTGGGAGCAGGGCTAGGCGTAGTTGCCATGATGACTAACTCATTTTTGCTTCTACCTATCATCGGTCTCCCATTCGTCATAGAGACGGCCTCAAGCTTGATTCAGCTTGCATCAAAAAAATTCTTTAACAAAAAAGTATTCATTTCCGCACCGCTGCATCATCATCTTGAAGCTAAGGGCTGGGGCGAAGCTAAAATCGTCATGCGCTTCTGGATTGTAGCCGGAGTTTGCGCTATTGTTGGGATATTTATTGCCGCTACTGGGGGAGCAATATGATTCATCAAGCAAATATTCCGGGGCACAACCTATGAAAATTCGCAAGCATAAATCAGATTTAGTAATCTTATTTTCAACTTTAGGCCTAATGGCTCTAGGCTTAATTGTAATTTATGCAATTGGCCCCATGCGAGCAAACGTTTTAAATTCTACTTACGGTACAGATTATGACTCTAACTTCTTTTTTCTTGGCCAACTTCGTTCGGTCGGACTTTCTCTCTTAGCCTTTTTTGCGGCCTTTAAATGGATTCCTTATCAATATGTTAAAAAATGGGCCAAACCTGTAATGATTATTGCAATCTGCTTATCAGGATTACTCTGGCTTTTATCTCTGGCGGGTTCCAGTCTAGCCAAATGTGAACTTGGTGAATGTCGTTGGTTCAATTTTGGCCCAATTAGCTTTCAGCCAGCCGAATTTCTAAAATTAGCACTAGTAATCTATCTTGCCGATTTCTTGTCTCGCAAAAAGTCCGAAGGGAATATTGGCAAATGGCAGGAATTCTGGCTCCCGCTTTTAATCGTCTGCGGAATTTCTCTTTTCTTGGTTGTCATTGCTCAGGGCGATCTTGGTACTGGTGTCGCCCTTATTTCGATTATATTTGGCACACTATTTATTGCTGGAGTCCCTACGAAACAATACCTTATTATGCTAGCTCTAGTGCTTGCCGTAGCTGTAGGGGCAGTCGCTACCTCTAGCCATCGCATGCAACGTGTAGACGCATGGCTCACTACTCTGTCAGGAGGAGAAAGCTCAGATTCAACATATCACGTTGAAAACGCTATGCTCGCGATTGGTGTTGGAGGACTATTCGGCTCAGGAATAGGGAATTCTGTTCAGGCTACCGGCTATTTGCCAGAATCCATCAATGATTCAGTCTTTGCTATCATGGGGGAAACATTTGGCCTTTTTGGCCTATTCCTAATCATTGCAATTTTTGGAGTCATGTTAATTAGAATGCTAAAGGTTGCAGAAGGTACGTCTGAATCTAATGAAAAAATTTTTATTGTGGGAGTTTTCTCGTGGACCCTTGCTCAGGTTGTTGTTAATATTATGGCTATGACCAGTCTAGTCCCGGTTACTGGAATTACTTTACCGCTTCTATCCTATGGCGGCACAAGTATGGTTTTTATAGCTTTTGCTATTGGTCTAGTTTTGCAACTTTCGTGTTATACTAGTAGGGAGGTAATAACAAAAAATGAAGATATTAGTAGTCGGCGGGGGATCCGGGGGTCACGTTACTCCAGCCGTAACCGTAGTTCGTGAGATACTCTCTATAAAACCACGCTCAGAAGTTGAGTTCTGGACGGATTTTAAATACTATAAAAATGTCACTAAACTTACCACCGAAATTGGTGTTGCCTGGGGAGAAGAGAAGAAGAGATTTCGCAAAACCCCCTATATCCGAGTTCGTCGTCTTCCTGCGGGGAAATTTCACCGTTATGCTAACTGGAAATTCAAAGATTATTTTACTCACCTCGATGTTACTCTAAAAGATTTAATTCTTGGAAACATTTTAGGCTTTTTGGGCTTTATCGGGGGGCTGATAGTTAGTTTCTATCGCTTGATACCCAAAAAATCCCGCCCCAATGTTATTTTTTTAAAGGGTGGTTATGTGTGTCTTCCAGTAGGGCTTATTGCAAGATTATTCAAAATTCCTTACGTAATTCACGAGTCCGACACTGTTGTTGGCTTGGCTAATCGCATCCTGATGAAGAATGCCAAGAAAGTGGCTTTTGGAGCGCCGATACCAGATGAAGTTCAAGCAAAACACCCGAACTATGTTTGGACTGGCATACCAGTTGGCCCAGAATTCAAAGCAGTTAGTCCATCCAAACAACTATCTCTTAAAAAGGCTTTCTCTTTTAATCCTGATAAACCCCTAGTTGTTATCACCGGGGGAAGTCAGGGTTCAGAAAACCTCAATAATGTTACCAGACAAATTTTGCCAGAATTACTCAAGTTCACTTCAGTTGGTCTAGTTGCCGGACGCAAACATTACGAAAACATGGTCGATCTCAAAAAACTTGAAAACTGGGATAATGCTAGTCTAGAATCAAATTTTCGGATGTGGGAATTCAATACCGCCATGAATGAGCTACTTGGCGCCGCAGATGTCGTTGTGTCCCGTGCAGGGGCAACCACTATTGCAGAATTAGCCGCCCTCAAAAAAGCCGTTTTGTTGGTTCCGTTTGAACGCCTGCCAGGTAGCCATCAGGTTAAAAATGCCGAGCGTCTTGAAAACGCCAAAGCCGTTGTATCTATTAATGATACCGATATGGTTGAGAACCCCGATAAATTACTCGAATTGATACATCATCTTATCAAAAGTCCACGACAACGTGCTGACATAGCAGATCGTTTGCACGAAGAAGCTCGCTCTGGAGCTGCCCATCGTCTTGCCGAATTGGTAATAGAGACGTCGCAGGAGTGTTAATGAAATCATCCAAGCAACAAAAGCAAACACCATCTAGTGATACACCGAAGCCACCAGAACTAGCACGTCGCCGCGAAAACCGCAACTCTACAATTATGTCTGGCCGTACCATCGGTGAAAAAAGGGAACGACTAGAAACCAAAAGTGAACGTGCTGCAGCGCGCAAGAAAGATAAACTAGCCAAAACGTTTCGCATCATTCTAACCGCAGTTGGATTCTTAGTTCTGATTCTCGTACTGATTAGCCTCTACTTTTCTTTTGGTGGCAATGACGACCCAGCAGTATCAACTGTCGACACGAACCTCACTCCTGAATCCACGAACATGTCCAATATAGAAATTATCGATGAGGACAGTCCATCACATAGCCAGATTACTTCGCGTATGGAAAAATATATCAATCAGGTCAGAAACGATTTGAAAGAATTAGGCTACAATCCAGTAAGAGCAGTTATTCCGTCCGGCTCCATTCGGGAAATAAATATCTACCTGGACAATCAGAGTGGTTTTATAAAAATGACTATCGATCGAGACTCTGCAGTTTCAGCAGAAGATGCCGACAGAATGATTCGCTATCTTGGCACCCAAGGCATAAGTGACTATTCATATATAGACGTCCGCATAGACGGTAAAGCCTACTGGAAATAACTTTTACTTAAACTGCGACATGTTATATAATTAAAGGCATGAAACGACAGGAAATCTCTCAAAATCTTCATATATTACAGTCCGAAAAGTGGGAAACATTTCAAAAGACACTAAAGAAACAGACTATTACATCAGAGAACAAACGTTACTCGTTTCTGGCAATAGTAGAAGATACTCCTATCGGAAAATATCTATTTGTTCCATATGGTCCACACTTAGTAAATGAAAAAGCCCTAGCTCCTGCTTTAACAGAACTCAAAATAATAGCCAAGGAATACGATGCAATTTTTATCAGGATAGAGCCGACAATTTTTATTTCAAAGAAGCATTTGCGCTCACTGGGAGCACGCAAAAGCAAAGATATCGACCCTGCAGAAACTTGGATTTTCGAAATTCCAGAAACCAAAGAACAGCTCCTGTCAAAATTACCAAAACGATTACGCGGCTACTACAATACGCACAGTAAAAAGGGAATTGAAATAATTCAAAGCCATAACCCCGATGACATCAAACACCTAGTAAAACTACAAAATAAAATCTTTTCCAAAAAGAACATCCAACCTTTTAAAGAAGATTATCTTAGACAAGAACTAGCCCAAGATTTTTCTACACTCTATCTTGCAAAATACGACAATAAAATAATTGCCGCAGTCCTAGTGTTCGATCATGACGGCACAAGATATTACATGCAAGCGGCCTCAGATAAAGATTATGCAAAATTAAACGCAAACGGAATTATCACCATTCAATCTATTCTGGACGCACACGAGAAAAAGTTTTTGTTTTATGATTTTTGGGGAATTGCCCCTAGTGACGCTGCACCGAATCATCCTTGGGCAGGATTCACTGCATACAAAAAGATGTTTCAAGGCGAAGAAAAACGCTACTCTGGCACATATGATATACCAATCAAACGTTTTCGTTTTTATCTATACAAAGCGCTACGCAAAATAAAGCAGTCAAAACGCAGGAGTAAAGAATAATAAGAGAGATTATGATTTTTCAAATTTTAACAAAAGATGAATTTAGCCATTTTGCAGACCATTCCAGATATGGTAATTTCATGCAGTCGGTTGAGCGTCGGGATTTGCGCAAAAGAATGGGTTTCAACACCTATTTAATCGGCGTCAAAGAGAAAGGGAATATTGTCGCATCCGGATTATTGGTCGAAAGAAACCAGGAGGCCTGGATACAGAACGGCCCAATATTGGACTGGACAGATGCAAAACTAGTCAAGTTTTTTATGGAAAAACTTTTAGACTTTTGCAAGAAAAAGTGCATTGTAGAACTAGAAGTTTACCCACCAGTCTTGTTTTCAATTCGCAATTTTGACGGCACCGCTAAAGAATCCTTTGGCCAAGAAAAACTTTTTGAAATATTTTCGAAGTTGGGCTTCAAGCATACTGGATTTTCAGAAAAAATGGAATTCAAGGCTCTTCGGTGGATGTTCGTTAAAAACCTTGATGGATTGAATGATATGCGAGCGGTAGAGCTCAGTTTTAACGCTAGCACCAGGAAAAAATATCATCAGACCAAACGAAATCTAGAAATATATACCCTCAAAGATAAATCTGAATTAAAGGATTGGATTGTCCCGTTGCAAGAAAGCAATCTCAAGAATCATATAAAAACTAGAGATCTCAAATATTTTGAAGATTTGTGGGATACTTTTGGGAAAAAAGCCAGTTTTGTTGAGGCTAGAGTTGCCGATACGAAAAAAATCGTTTCCAGCGAATTAGATATCTGGCATAACAATGAGTCGGTCGCCTTTTTAGCGGGCACGATAAATAATCTAAAGAAATACAACGGCATCACTGCGATTAAGGGTTGGCAACTTGAGGAATGCCTAAAACGAAAACAAAAGAGGGCTAATTTTTACGGGATTGATGGTGTATTTACGAGCGACAATCCACTGCTAAAATCTAAAAGTGGTTTTGGCGGGTTTGTAGAAGAATATATTGGCGGTTTCAAAATAGTGCTTAACCCTGTTAGATACTACATAAATAGCCTTACAATAAAATTAAAAAGGAAACTAGGATTGGAGAAAAAATGAAATTCACTCAAATTACAGAAGCAGAATATCGTAAGTTCTGGGAAAAATCTCCTCAAAAATCTTTTTTGTCCGCCCCAGAAATCGGGCAACTTCGTAAAGATTCCCCAATTTACTACCTTGGGGTAAAAGATAATAAAACTATAAAAGCAGCCGCCATGATTCGTGGAACTAAAAGAAGATGGGGCTATGATTATTATGCACCTCGCGGCATCCTCGTCGATTATCAAAATCTGAGCCTTTTGAGTTTTTTCATTCCGAAAATAAAGAAATTCCTTCAAGATAAAGGAGGATACATTTTTAGGATGGATCCAAATGTTCAATTAATTGAAAGAGATATTGACGGGAACAAAGTACAAGGTGGCTTTAATAATCAGGAAATCGTTAAAAACCTTCAGAGTCTTGGCTTCAAAAAAAGCAAATACATTGAAGGGGTATCGCAGGTTGATTGGGAATTTGTACTTCCTGTAGAGGATAAAACTGAAGAATCCATTCTCAATGATATGAAATCAAACACTCGCCGTCGACTCAAACAGGCTACAGAACTGGGCATAAAAATCAAAGATTTGTCCTTCGATGAGCTTGATTCATTTTATGATATTCTGACCGAAACCGCAAAAAGAAAGAATTTTGAAACAAGAGACCTTGCTTATTTTCAGAAAATGTACCAATTATTTGAGCCATTTCATGGAGTAGAGTTTGTTTCTGCGGTCATAAATCCACGAGAAAGTATTAATAAACTAAGCAAGAAACTTGATTCTGCCAAAAAAAGTAAGCCAAAAACCATCAAAGAGCAGAAACAAAATAATGACGCTATTAAATCCCTAGAAACCAGAATTAATAAACTGAAAGAACTTTTCCCAGAAGCAGAAGACAAAGAAGTAGTTTTGTCTAGTGGGATGTTCATGACAATCCAGCCAGAAATCTTACATTTTTTGGGTGGGAACGTGACTGCGTATATGAAATTGGACGGTCAATATGTTTTGCAATGGGAAATGATTCAGCGAGCCTTGAAAAACAAATTCAAACGTTATAATTTCTACGGAATTCCACAAAACATCAATCTTCATCCAGCGAACTATGGCATCTATGAATTTAAGCGTGGATTTTCTGGGCACGTAGAACAACTCATAGGCGAATATGAGTTACCATTGTCTCGGTGGTATTATGGGAACAAAACACTATCTAAAGTAAAGAATAAAATAAAACGGAAATAGGGAACTGTTCGGTTTTTGTTCTAGTATGATTCTCTCTTTTGTGTTCGGTTTTTGTTCAAAAAATCTCAAATATTTATCGTACAATCGGCGCAAGATATAGAAAATAACAGGGAAAAACAAGAAAAAGGGAAATAAAACGGGGAAATGTCAAATAATTAAAATTTGGCCAAAATTCAGGCTAAAACCCCAAATCAGTGGGATTTACTGAGATTTAAATGTTTTTATATAGTATAAAAAAGATTTGGTCCGTTGTAATTCTTACAAAATCCCAGTGTGCGAACGGCCATCCTGAGTGTACTCCAGGAACCGAATCGGTACATTGGGCACCCGTCTGAGGCATATTCAAGAAAGTTATGCAGTGTACGAGTAAGCCGTGAGCGCCTGACGGATTTTATAAGAATTACAACTACCCAAGTCCACTACATAAAAACATTTAAATCTTGCAGTAATTCCCGTTTATTTAGAGTATCTACCCTAAAGGACGATAACTTAACCGTCCAAAATCCAAAGTGCCAATGTCCTAAAATCTATATTGTGCGACATTAAGACTATGTAAAATCACAGGGGCAAAATATTATCAAAAACCACTAATACATTTCAAGCCTAGCTTCTAGTGTTTTACTGACAAGAACCCATCTACCGAGTTGTCCTTCTCGGCATAATTCTCGGGATCCTTAATTGGCGTCGACAAAGAAATTGGCGTACTGGAAGGTTGTATTTTTGCAGTTGACTTTTCCTGGTATTCCACCTCTGGTTTTAAGGAGTTGTTCTCACCTCTATTTTCTAGGTGTTTAACAGAGGGAACTACAGGGGTAGATTTTGTTCCTTTTCCCTTCTTAGCGGGTTGTTTCTTTCCCTTTTTGAGTTTTGTTTTCTTATTACTCGATTCATTTTTCCCTTTTTGGGATTCCTTCTGAGAATTCTCATCGTTTATTTCCCCGACAAGTTTTGCTAAATCTTTCAGGCTCAATCGGTCTTTACCTTCGGCCATATTAGGGCTGAGATTTTGCTTTCGGAAGTCAGCTTGCGGAGTAGGAGTGTATTTATTTAAGTTCGGTTTATGTTCGGTATAAACAGGCTTAAATACTGGTTTTTTAGAGGTAGTGTTGATAACGAGCTTCGGCTCTTCTTGCCGACCAGAATCTGATAATTCCCTCTTATACTTCTCTGATTGTTCAATCGTTTCACGAATCTCTTTTTCCACCTCCATGCGTGGGCGAGCAAAATATTCACGGGAATGTGCAATTATGGCTTCCAGATTGTCTTTTGGAGTATCTGGTATAGACAAAGTAGTTGCCGAAAAAGCCGGCACTTTTTCACCGTTTATAATCATAGAAATAATAAAATGACGATTGTTGAGCTGAATTAAATCTGATTCGCCAAAGGTCGGCTCAAACTGTTTCACTAGAAGCGGGGCATCATCCGCAGACACACGAAATGAAATAGTTGTACCAACGTTGCCAAATACCGCATCACGCACGGGCTCCGTCATTTGAGCTACATATTGGTTGGCCACCGTCAAATTTAGACCGTATTTACGAGCCTCCGAAAGAATCACCGAAAACGACTCTGTGGCAAAATTTTGAAACTCGTCTACATAAAGGTAAAATGGACGCCGATCCTTTACATCTGGAATATCCGAACGAGACATAGCCGCAAGCTGTACTTTGGTAACCAAGAATGAACCCAGGATTGCTGCGTTATCTTCGCCAATCAAGCCTTTGGATAGATTTACTACTAAAATCTTACCCTCATCCATGATTTTACGAATATCAAACGATGATTTTGGCTGCCCGATAATATTGCGGATAATCGGATTAGCAGTAAAGGCTCCTACCTTGTTTAGTACTGGAGCGATTGACTCATTAACTTGTTTCTCGTTCCATTGTCCAAACTCATGTTTCCAGAATTGCAAGACAGTAACATCTTTACAGTATTCCAAAGTTTCCTTACGAAAATCCTTATCTGTTAGTAATCTGGAGATATCAAGCAGGGTTGTCTCTGGGCGATCCAACAAAGCCAGAAGGGTGTAACGCAGAATGTGTTCTAGCCTTGGACCCCAAGAATCACCAAACATACGTTTTAATACGCCAATCACCTCAGAACAAATATTTGGCTTTTTGGCTGGATCGGTTACCTCTAACGGGTTGAATGCCACCGGAAAAGCCGTATCGGCCGGGTTGAAATATATTACATCTCTCACTCGTGATTCAGGTATAAATCGCAAGTTATCAATCGCAAAATCACCATGCGGGTCGATAATACAATAACCTTGGTTATAAAACACATCCGAAAGCGCCAGAAGCTCGAGTAGACCGCTTTTTCCTGCCCCAGTCTGACCAATTATATAAATATGACGAGATCTGTCTCTTCTTAGTAGACCAAATTGGTGATTAATGCCACGAAAATTTGTTAATCCAAATGCGGAGATATTCTCGTCAGTTGCTGCGTCCCCCGTTAATACCGGTAACTTTGCGGGCGGCTCTGCTGTTTTGGATGATGCCCAAACGATATTCGGTGTTTCTACAGAGGTGTGCGGCAAATGATAGACTGAAGCCAATTCGGAAATATTTAGAATAAATCCCCTGTTTGTAAATTGGCGCTTTTTATAGGCGTCGAGATCTTCTGGGTTAAAACTACCACCAATCTGCTTGAAACCGTTTAGATTCGTAGAATTATATTGTTTAAATGTCCCCACTAGGGCTTGCATATTTAATTTAGCGTCTACTTGATTCTGCCCAAGATAAGCTAAACGGATTTTCACTTCGTAACCTAGCTTAGTGGCCTTTTCCTCTGCCTTTGCAATTTGGGTTTTGGCACGCTCAGATAGCTCAACTGTAACTTCTGAGTTAGTTCCACCTGCGGGTGGACGGAATAATGCCCCAATTGCCTCAACCAACCAAGTCCAATCAATCCCAGAACCACCCAAGAAAGTTTTTTTACCAGACTTGACCTTTTGTACCCATTTATCAGTTGTACTCTTGTGCCAATCATCTGGGATAGGTCTTGTGAGAATCTGAATCCATAGTTCTTCGGACTTGTCTGGGCTTAATTTCGCAAGTGTACCAGTAATACCAGCCAGAGGATCTACTTCGAAATTATCAAAGGTTTTAATAGGTAACGCCTCGTTTTCTATTAGCCCCAGTTCAGCTGAGTAATTGACTGGATATTTTGTTCTATCATCGACATAATCATCGTCCATTTTGTAAATTTGTACGGTGGGGTATTGAGAGTAAATCTGACCTTCCACAAAATTTTGCAAAATCTTAGGTACCCAAACAAAAAACCTAATCTGTCCCGCAGTTGATACGATTTCAAATGAGAGATGTTCTTGTACGCCACCAGAGTTTTTCAATTCCTGTTTGTCGCGCAAAATGCCATGCAATGATGCAAATAACTGCTCCGCAGCCAATTCCTTTTTGTCGTTTTCTCGTGGGATTTCTAACATCAAAAGTACCGAATCCACATTTAGTACTTTAAGCTGGTTGAGTCTCTTATAATTACGGTAAGTTAGGAATATCAAAATACATACTACGGGTACCCAAAATATCGGCATTAAAACGAAATGTAGGATGTATTCCATATCATTATTTTAACATATTATGCTAGCGTATACAAATTTTTGTCGACTTTTTTAAATGATTTTTTGTTTTGTAGATTTAGCAATATAGTAGTTTCTTTTACTTTTCTTACTTTTAGGACTTGCTTAACGATTTCTTCGCGCGTAAGCGGCTCAGTGGATTTTTCTAGGATGGATACAATTATTTCTGAGATAGTTCCCTTTTTATATCCCCAAGAACTAAGTGCATAAATTCCTCTTCCAATCAGGATGAACCTAGGGTCCTTAATTAGTTCATTATGGATAGCCTGAATTGTGACATTTTTGCGTTTAAAGCTGGATTCCTTAATGGCTTTTGCAATATCAGAAAAGTGCATTGGCTCCTTTTTGGTCTCCAAAATCACGAAAATCTTGTCGCGAATATTTTTAGGATTTACTGCTGGCCATTTCGCGAGTCCCCAGACATCGTTAAGCGTAGCAAGTAATTTCGAAATTGACGCTACAGCGCGAATATGGTCAGGATGTTCATAATTTAGGCTCTCGTCAAGCTCATCAAGTGTCATTGGGCTTTTATGTTCCTTGATAAGTTTTACAATTTCGTCAATTTTTGCACGAATGGCTTTGCTATCGCCATATTCAGCAATACCGATAGCTGCATGATATTTATCGTTTTCCTCAATTACGGTTAAACCTTTCGCAAAAGTAGCGATAAAATAAATGCCAGTTCTTTCAGATGCCGAAGCCGGCCTACCATAGATTTTATCAGATAAATCGGATAATCTTGCAAGTCTACCCATCTCGGTCAAGTTGCGAATAATAATTTTTTCAGCCGCAGCAAGTTCTGGAATCTGATTTTCTTCTGCGGAAATTTGAAGGCGAATCAAGATTGCCTTTTCGAGCTGCCTTACCCTTTCCCTGGTGATTGAAAGCATTTCGCCAATCTGTTCCAGAGTTTCTTTATTGCCATTCAATCCAAAACGACGTGATATAATTTCCTTTTCACGATCTTGTTCGATAATCTTTAGGCTACCAGATATTGCATTTTTTAGGATTTCCGCATTTTGATCCATCAATATTATTCCTTGCCTCACCCCAGTTAGGTTTAATGATTTGTACTATAATATCATATTTACAATACAATGTCAACTATGAAATTATTTATTCTGCAATTTTATTGTAGCACATTTTTTACAAAAAAAGAAAAAAGTTTTAAACATAATCATTTTTTGCAGTTTTAGACTTTGTTGTCTTTCTGGTTGCAACCTTACGTTTACCCCGTACCCCTCTTCTAGTGGTTTTAGGTTTACTCGCGAGCATTTCACGCGCCTGCGATTCTGTAATACTCTTGGGGTCTGTCTCTTTGGGAATTTTTAGATTATTTCGTCGGCCTGGACCTTTGATGTATGGCCCATAAGCTCCATTTATTATCATTACATCATCCCAATCAGCAATAATTGAATCAATCTTTGCTTGATATAGCGGCAGTGCTTCTTTTAGGGAAACCGTATATGGATCCAACTCTTTCATTGGTATATTATATTTACCACCTTTCAAATATGGTCCAAATGGTCCGCTAGCGGCCACTAATTCCGTCCCGTCTGGTGCTTTTCCGAGTATGCGGGGTAAAGCCGGCAAAGCAAGTTGCCCCAGAGCTTGTTCCAGAGTAACTGTATTGGTAGATTTGCGTTTGGGTAGTGGCGCAAAACGAGGCTTCTCGCCGGACTCCTTTTCGTTTTCGCCGAGTTGGATAAATCCGCCATTTTTCCCTACTTTTGCATAAATTGGTTTACCAGTTTTTGGGTCATGACCGAGCAATCTTGCATTATTATATCTTTCTACTCCATTAGCTATTAGTACTGTATCGTGGAAAGGCCCATAGAAATCTCGGAGCATCTTTACGCGCTCCAGTTTTGCATCCGCCACTAAATCTAAGTCCTTTTCGATGTTTGCCGTGAACTTGTAATCCACAATATTTTTAAAATTATCAGTCAAAAATCCAGACACTAGCTCACCGATAGGCGTAGGGATTAATTTCCCCTTGTTTGCACCATATTTTTCTTTTATAACTCCACTAGAAATCTTACCAGATATCAATTTTATTTCGGTTACTTCTCTTTCTTCTCCTTCGCTTTCGCCTTTCGCTACATACCCCCTAGATTGTATTGCTGTCATGATTGAAGCATAAGTGGATGGTCTACCAATCCCTAATTCTTCCAACTTCTTTACTAATGAGCCTTCCGTGTATCTCGCCGGTGGTTTGGCGAAAGTTTGTTTTGCTACTATTTCAATATAAGAAACTATATCGTCTTTGGCGAGCTTTGGTAGCTCCAGGTCCTTACTCTTGCCATAAACTTTCAAAAAGCCGTCGAAGATTACTACTTCACCTTTTGCTACGAATGAGCCAGAGGTGGGTTTATTTGAAGTATGCCCAGTTGATTTAAGGGGAACTACTTCTGGTTTTATACGGATAGTAGTTTTAGCAATTTTTGCATTAGCCATCTGAGTAGCCAGCGTCCGAGACCAAATTAGATGATAAAGCCGTTTTTCGTAATCGTTTTTCCCTGCCGAAGTACGCGTGATGTCGGTAGGACGAATTGCCTCATGTGCCTCTTGCGCGGAGGTATCTTTGGTTTTAAATTGACGTATTTTTAAGTAATTTTTGCCAAAATTAGACTCTATATATTTTGCCATCATAGCAACCGCTTGAGAGGACAAATTTAAAGAGTCTGTTCTGTGATAGGTAATGAGCCCTGCTTGGTACAATCCCTGTGCAGCGCTCATGGTGGTACGAGATGAAAATCCGAGCTTGGAATTTGCCTCTATCTGCAGTGCGGCCGTGGTAAAAGGCACAGGGTTTGCCTTTGTTCCCTCAGTCTCTTCTATATCTTTCACTTTAAAAATAGCACCAGCAAAAGATTCCAGGAGCTTTTTCGCATCGGTTTCGTTAGTAGGACTATCTCCTTCGTATGTAGCATCAAAATCCCATCCAGATTCTTCCCCACCGTATTTGCCATCTGCGTCCTTTACGAATTTCCCCGTTATTTTATAGGATGATTTTCCTTCGAACTTTTCTATAGCTTTTTCTTTTTCCACTATTAACCTGAGAGCCGGGCTTTGTACGCGCCCTGCCGAAACAGCTCCCGGCACCTTTTTGCGCACGATGTCAGACAAATCATACCCTACTAACATATCTAGGGTTTGACGAGCTTGTTGGCTAGCCACCATATCCATATCTACCGCACGAGGGTTCTTAATGGCATACTCTAGCGCTGACTTTGTGATTTCGTGAAAGGTGATCCTGGCGGTATTTTTAGGCAAATTCAACACCTCGCATAAATGCCAAGAAATAGATTCTCCTTCGCGGTCTTCGTCGGTTGCGAGCCAGATTTTACCAGCTTTTTTGGCCTCTTTTTTTAATTCACTAATAATAGACTTATGATTCGGGTCAATTTCGTATGTCACATCAAAAGTAGACTTATCTACTCTAGTATCTTTCCGGATATGCCCCACGCTCGCTAGGACCTTATAGTCCGAACCGAGATATTTCTCGATCGTGTGTGCTTTTGCCGGGCTCTCTACTATCACTAAATTTTTTGCCATATAAATAATAATATCACACTAGCGCAAGCGTAAACATCATAAGAATATAGTATAACAAAACCGTGGAATACAATTTCCTAAACTCACCAATATTATTTTCTCATTTATGGTTGTCATAGCTAGCCTATCTTATATGTTTTTTGCGAAAAAGCCAGAAATTCGTCGCTCTTTCATAAAAGCCTTAATAGCTAGTGTTGCTGCGGTATTTTGCAGTATTTTAATTTTGCCACTTCTTCATCAGAACGATAATTGTCAAATATACTACCGCTGTGACGCAAACGAGTTGTGCCCGGCAATATACTCTTCATCGGTGACATGTTTTTATATGGTAGATGTCTTTCCGTTAATCCTATTATTAATCTCATTAATTTTTACCATTTTTGGGTTGATCAAATCAAAAAAAATGCATTGCAAAATATGGCCATATTTTGCAATTCTGCCTTTTTCATTTATTTTAACTATACCATTTTCCTACATTGTGTCATTGCTAACTACATAATTATTTATAATATATTTGATAACAAAAAAGGCCTCAGGTAAGGGTGGGCATCACCTGAAGCCTTTTTGGCCCTCTAACGCTTCACAAACTATACCGGGGTGACCCCGGAGCGTAACCCACCTCACACAATAATGGGGCCCGCCGGTTAGAGGGATTGCTAAGCCTTCGAAAGTTCCCTTCCAAAAGTGGAGGTAATACTTATAAGCGATTAAACCATGAAGAAATTTAATGCCCGAAAGGGTTTCAAAAGCTCGCAATTTCTGCTATACTAGAGTAAGTATAGCTGAAATTAATTACTTATTTAGGTACGATGTGGTACTTTTTTGAGTACCAACTGCGTCTATTATATCACGTGAGGTAAAATATGTCAACACCTTTTTCACACTTTTTTACAAAAATCAATCAAATTACACCCCTAGAACACGAATTTACAGAGGTGTTAAGCTCTATTGCGCTTACGCCTAAAACATTGTATTTTTATGGAAAATTGCCCAAAAATGTGTCAAAATCCCACAAATCAACCCGCCCTAGAGTAGTAGCTATCGTGGGCTCCCGCCACAATACCCACTATGGCCAAGAAGTGGTATATAAAATGGCCTACGAGCTAGCAAAGAAAGGCGTCATCATCATATCTGGGCTAGCCTATGGTATAGATAGTATCGCCCACCAGGCCTGTTTAGATGCTGGTGGGCGCACCATAGCGGTACTCGGCACCCCTATAGACCACATCTACCCCAGAAATCACCTTTCCCTAGCCAAAGAGATTTTAGAAAAGGATGGCGCAATTCTCTCCGAATATGCACCAAGAGATGCCCAGGATGCACCCATCGCCCCTGGTGAGGCGGTATTTGACGGCAAACTATGGCATGATTATAATGAGCCACTCCCCAGTAGCGTCGCCAAACGTAACTTAGACATGAAAACCTCTTTTCTCTATCGCAATCGTCTCATTTCTGGTTTGGCGGATATTGTGGTGGTAGTAGAGGCGGCGGCCAAATCCGGCACACTTAACACCGCAACCCACGCCCTAGAACAGGGCAAAGACGTCTACGCTGTCCCCGGCAACATCACTAACCCTTACTCGCAGGGGTGTAACAGATTAATCAAACAAGGTGCTATTCCCTATACTGGGTCAGAAGATCTCTTAAGAGAACTTTTCCCAGAGGACTACACCAAAAAGCAGCAAAAACTCCATCAGGCTCAGCTTTTTGGCGACACCGACGCTGAGACTCTCATTTTGCAAGCTATAGCAGCCGGTCTTCGCTCTGGCGAGGAAATCATGCAAGCCACCAAGCTCCCACCAGAGGTGTTTAACCAAACCATTACTCTCTTAGAGATTAAATCCCGCCTTCGCTCTCTTGGCGCCAATAATTGGGGATTGATATGACGGATGAAAAACGTTTTGATGAATGGGCTAGCCTCAAGAAGACCATCCATTGCGTATTGCTCTCTCAAGCTGGTAATTTTAGTGCTAATAGACTTCTCGGTAAAATTGATCGCATCCGTCCAACCGAGTTCAAAAATATCTGTATGAGTTTACAAGGTTTATTATTAAAAAATAACTTATAAAACCACCCCACTCATCTCTGGGCGGGGTGGACGGCTACAAGGTAGCCATTTTAGAAATTCCCAGCTTACGCTGTGGATCAGCAGTAAACTACTGTGGTTTTGTGCTTCAATTATATCGTACGATTAGAGTTTCGTCAATAAAAAACTAGAGCAAGCGGAATTGCTGCATGATTCATTAAGACGAGGGACATAAAGGCAAAATCTCTGATTTTGCCGCCGAAGGGGCGAAGTAGCGTGATATAATCAAAGATTATCACGCCACGAAGCTCCCGAGACCAATGAATTATGCAGTAATTCCAGTGCTACACCAGCCACCCAAGAAAAGATAATGGCAAATTTTTTAAATAAAAATGCTTGTTTTATAAAACTTATGTTATAATGGTACGTATGAAGAAGGGTATATACAAAAGAAACTCCAAAAACACCAACACGTTCATCGCAATATTTGCTACCATTGCCGCGGTTAGCATGGTAGGCACCGCTATTTTTGCCTCCTCCACCTCCGCCCTCACCTATCAGGAAGCAGTAGATGTACAGTTCACCTTTGCTCCCACAGTTAGCGTGAATCTCTCTGGAAATCTCACTATCTACGATCTTAGTCCTGGTAATAGCGCAGACAGCAATATTATCACAGTAAGAGCTAGCTCTAATGAGGCAAATGGCTATACGCTATATAGTACAGTAGGCAGTAGCAGTAGTAACTACACAGACTTAAGACTCAGTAGTAGTAATACGTCTAACGTATTCACCAACCTATCCTCCAACAAAGCCACTCTATCTGCCTTTTCTGATAATACTTGGGGTTATAGCTATTGTAATACCACCAATGATTGTGATAATAGTACTACATATTGGGTTAGTGGTAATGCAGGCAGTACAAACGCAGGCTATAATGGGCTGCCTATTTTTAATGCCAATAATAACACTACCGGTGTCATACTGGCAGATTCCAACAGCGCCAATGAAACAGTGTTGAAGTTCAAAATCGGTGCCAAAGCTAGCTCATCTCAACTAGCTGGTGCTTATACCAACATCGTAAATTTCATCAATGTGGCCAAGGTCGTTACTACTAGTTATACCGTTAACTATAATGATACCAGTAGTGAAGCCACTGGTATGCCTACTCAACAAACTGGCACTACCACCAATTCCACCGTCACACTGAGAACTACAGCACCGACTAGGTCAGGTTATATGTTCAAAGGCTGGTGTGATGTATCTACAAACGACGATACCTGTTCTGGCACCGTTACTATGCCAGGGCATGTTTATGCCCTTAACACTACCGCTTCTAGTACTACTGTCAATTTGTATGCGATGTGGAGCAAGACCACTCCAGCCCCAATCATCTGTAGTGCCGCCAATAAAATTTGTTATAGTCCCAACACTACAGAAAACGATGTTATTGGCACTATGGGCGAACAATCTGCAAATGCCAGTACGGAAACAATGCTTCTTGCCTCTAATTTTAGTAGAGCTGGTTATGGCTTTGCCGGCTGGAATACCGAGCCAGACTATAGTGGCGCCCTCTATGGTCCACAAGAGACTATCACTACACCAAGCGACATGAGTAGCGGTCTACCTCTCTATGCCGTATGGGTAAAGAGTGAAGGTAGCCTCCAAGATACGAGTAAAGTATCATCTGTCTGCAGCCGCTTAACTCAATCTGGCCCAAATGTCACTAGGACATTGAATAGTGTATCTGCCCTAACAGACCAACGTGACAATGAGACTTATGCCATCGCCAAACTCGCCGATGGTAATTGTTGGATGATTGAGAACCTAAGATTAGATAATACTAATACTGATAATTCTACAGGTGCTCTTGCTCAAGGCTACGGAACAAGCACTACTTATGGCAACTTCTCTGGTCTTGCTACATCGGAATCTGCTAATTTCTCTGACTCTACCACGGTAAACAGTATATATTATAGCGGTACTCAGTCTGGTACGGCTAGTATAAATATAGGTACTACAAATTATCCAGGCTATCGTATGCCACGTTACAATAACAGGAATACTTCGTCTAGAGCTTCTAATCCGACAAGCAAAATTGCTGCTATGTATAGCTATGGCAATTATTACACTTGGAGTGCAGCACTTGCTAACACTATTAGCTATGATGGTCTTACGGCTACCGATGCAGATGGTAAGACAAGCGAAACCGTAGGTACCTCACTTTGTCCTAAAGGCTGGAAATTACCATATGGCTATAATGCTTATCATGGAAACACAAGCGGAGGATTCTATTATCTAGACTCTCAATTGGGCGGGACTACAAACAATCCAGCACTTTCTACTACTTGGCGAAGTTATCCAAATAACTTTCTCTACTCTGGCGAGATATATGGTAGTAGTTTCGACCGGGGTTACAACGGCTATTATTGGTCGTCTAGCAACAAGAGCTACCATCAAAGTTTCACATTTGAGCTGAGTGACGAGGCGGTCTACCCGGGTGACGATCAGGAATCTAAGTACAGCGGGCTCACTATTAGGTGTTTGTTAGCTGGTTCCTAGTGAGTTGCTATTTCTATTCTGAAAAAAAGATTCTAAATTAATATTACAAATTGTACTACAATCACAAAAACGTGGAAAAATCACAAAAATTCCTTACAAAAACATGATTTGTAGATAACGCTAGTAGTGAATCGCCTAAGACCCAACAAAAAATAAACACCACCCCCCTAATTATTATCCAATAAACTCATCAATCTTCCCACAAACCTCCCTTAGTACCTCTGGTAGCTTCGCCTTCTCCTCCGGGGTGAACTTAGACAACACAAAATCTACGTCTCCCATCTTATTGCGCAGTGCATCATTCCCTGTTCCTACCCTTATTCTAGCGTAATCTGGGCTACCTATGGCCTCATCTATGGATTTTAGCCCATTATTCCCCCCTGCTGCCCCTGTAGAGCGGTAGCGCGCCTTACCAAATTCTAGGTCAAAATTATCACAAATCACCAAAACATCAGAGAGCGCTATCTTATAATACCGCATATATTCTCTGACGACTTTACCACTTTCATTGTAGTAATCCTGGGGCTTAATAAACAAAACATCGTCCTTACGCCCCATAATAGCCCCTAGATGCGGTTTTGCCCCCCAATCAAGCTTATACAGCTTAAAATAGAAATCTAGCGTCAAAAAGCCCGTATTGTGCCTAGTAAAGTTATATTTATTTCCTGGATTCCCCAGACCAACGATTAGTTTCATGGCTCTATTATACCAGATAAAACCATAACACGTACCCCATATTTATCCAATAAAATCCCCCCGTACAAGTACGGGGGGATAGGTGGGTGCTATGATTTCTTGATTCTTTTCTGTCTTTTGGTAATCTCCTGCACCAGTTGGTGTCTTTCTACCTCTTCTTCCGTAAGACGGACCTGTGCCACCATGGGGATATCATAGAGTAATCTTGCCGCATAGACTAATCCATTGTTGGATTCGTCGAGATACGGCGCATGAATCTGATAGATATCACCAGTCAGGATGATTTTGCCATTCATGCCAATACGCTTAATCAAAGTATCCGCCTGCGAGATATTCTGATCCTGGAACTCATCATATATTGCCAACACATTGGCAAAATCTCTTCCGCGAGCCTTTTCTACTGGCACACAAGAAAACCATTTCTTCCAAATCAGATTTACGCGATCTTCCAATCTTGTTTTGATAGAATTCTCATTAACGGTATCATCGTCTGGCTCGGTATTACAATCTTTTTTGCACTTCTTGTTTGAACCAAATTTGCGCATTATCTCCAACTCCCTGCGGAATTTTGGATCTTCTTTTATCAGATAATTCTGCAAAGCGTTTTTGAGTGGCTGCAAATCCGGATCCATTTTTTCCTGCAGATCGCCGGGCAATGCTCCTATTTTGCTATTGTTCTCACATGGTACAGCTGTAACGCCTATAAAATTACCATTTTTACAGGCATTGTAGCCATAGACGGTTGCCATATACGTCTTGCCAGAGCCGGCCGGGCCAGTACAAACCACAGCAGCAAACCTTGGGTCTAGTAGCGCCTCTGCATAAATTGCTTGGCCAGCCGTCTCAATATGCCCAGGAAAATCAACAACATACTTGAGCGACAAAATAGCATCCTCGGCCTTGTCATACCGCCCGATATACAGAAAATAAGGGTCGTTCATCGGGTCGTAACCACGCGGATATTTGCCTGGCTCCTCGATACGCATCACTATGAATTCATTGGCTACCAATTTTGGCTCATCCGGCATCAATTCCTCAAACATCGTTCGCTCTAATCTTTTCGCACTATAGAACTCCTGGAATAATTCTGCCGGCACTTCAAGATCCCGACGCCCAGTATAGGGCTCAGGGCACTTATGACCGTATCTTTTGGTATATATCCCTCTTTCGCGTGCACGAATCGCTAGCCCATCATCGTTAGTAATTAACGTTACCGCATCAAGCAGCGTATTGTTTATTACGCCTCTTAATTCTGCACCGTCAATCCTAAGGTTATTCAAGATAAAAGCTGTCACAAGCGAAGTCAGAATGATTTGACCGTCTGCGTCATCGTCTGACGGGTGGAAACTGAGACATTTGCAGAAATCTTGGTGTACTGGTAGGATGGAAATTTTCTGACTACCTACATTAGTAGTCACAGGAGCCTTTAGATTGTAAACCTCTCCCATAGTACAAATTTTCCCTTCGACAAGTGTTCTGAGGCGACGCAAAGCAATTCTTGCTGCTGCTCCGCGATCGGTTTTTTCCCTCTTGAAGCTGGACAATTCTCGCACAACTATCGTCGGAATTACGATATGTGCCTCGCTGAGGTCTATCGTCGGTTCGACTGGTAAAATACCATCTTCGCCCGGTATGATGTCGACATAGTCAACAATCACATTGGTGTCTAGTACATACGTTGGTTGTTTGTCTGTCATAGTCATCCTCCTTTTTAAAGAACGTAATGTACACTTTACGAAAAATGAGAGCGCCTAATTTGCTCCCACTTAATCAAATTATATCATGAGCCACGATACATTTATGATGTTTTGTGGTCATTTCTATACGAAAACATAATCGGCATTCCCACAAACGGGTATTTTTCCCGAATTTTACGCTCCAAAAACCTTTTCCATGACCAATGCAAAAGTTCCATATCACGACCATGTACTACAAACCAAGGTGGGCAGGTGTCTGTCTGGACGATGTATTTTGGCTTAGGGCGAGTGTTTTTAAGGCCTGCCGGCGGATGAGAGATAATTGCATCATTTAGAATTTTGTTTAGTTCTGAGGTTTTGACCTCTAGGTGGCGGTTTTCATCAATTTCTAGAGCTAGTTCAAATAGCCTAGTGACATTCTGTCCTGTTTCAGAACTAGTAAGTAGTACTGGTGCATAGGGGAGAAAATCAAAATCTTTCTCCAGGGCATCGAGCAAAAAATCCGCCGCCGTGCGATTTCCTACATTTTCTTCGCCGAAGAAATTAGTCGGTTCGGTATTCTCTAGTAAATCCGCTTTGGTTATCACCATAATTATACCCTTGCCAGCCTCCACGATTTGCCCAGCTAGGGATTGGTCTAGCTTAGAATGTGGCTCCGTGGCATCCACTAGCAGACAACAGACGTCCGCCTCTTCAATTGCCGCCAAGGTCCGAATTGCAGAGAACTTCTCTATCCCCACTTCCCTCTTGCCTGGCTTTCTTAGGCCCGCCGTATCCAGAATCTCTAGCTCGCGACCTTTATATTTGACGTTAACCCTGTTAACATCTCTGGTGGTTCCCTGTCTAGAGCTTACAATTGCCTGTTGTTTTTTGGCCAAAGAATTAAATAAACTGGATTTCCCGACATTCGGCCGACCAATCAGAGCAATCTTTAAGGCACGGGTGTCCGACAATGTCTTTTCGGGGAACCTCTCCAGATTTTCGAGTCCTGAGACGTATATTCCTGACGGCCCCGACAGGTTCGCTCGCGAAGCGGGCGATTCTGTCGGCGGTTCAGCGTATGACGTCGAAGGCGAGAAAGTCCGTTCCCGAAAAGATATTTCGGACAGGACCCGTGCCTTCAAATCACGCATGCCTTGTCCAGTTGTTGCCGAGGTTCTAAATGTTTCAGATGTTTTAATCCCAAGACTTAGGAAATTATCATCGGACAAAGATTCGCCCAGATCGCATTTATTTAGTACCAAAAACACTGGTTTTTTGGATTTTAGGGCGTTTTTTGCAATCATTTTATCCTTATAATCGGGATATTTAGTAGAATCTAGAGTCACCAAAATAATATCTGCCGATTCAATCGCATCTTGGATTTGGTCTTGAATTGCTGCCTCAAAATCATCGCTAGGGTCTTTTAATCCTGCAGTATCTACTAGGATAAATTGGTCATCGATTTTTGCTACCACATTATCCCTAGTAGTTCCCTCTTCGCGGGCCACAATCGCAATGTTTTTTTTCGCTATACGATTGAGCAGGCTAGATTTTCCAGCATTGGTCTGCCCGATTAATGCTACAATTGGTAACTTTTTCATAATAATATTATAACAGAAACGGTAAAGTTTATCAAATATTGACAAATAGCAATCAGCATGATAATATACGCAGCACAGAGTTATACTATATAACTCTAAATTTTATTTAGGGAGGCGTACTTTATGTTTGATAAATACGGAAAGATACCTGTTAGTGTATTGATGGACACCGTTAATAGCGACGATATTCTTTCGTTGTTCCGCAAGGGTATAGACGCTGAGAATAGCATTCTAGCTATTTCGGCGTTTGAGGCACTAATAAAAAGAGGATATTACAACGAGCTTATCGAGATCATTCTTGATGCTCTGAGTAGCGGACGAATCAATAATTGCTCAACTTTTAGTATTACCCTGAGCAACTATTTGGTTTCGGAAACCGAGCCACATCAAACTGAACTCAAAAGGCTCGGCGATGTCATAGAGACATCAAAAGACGGCTTTGAGGCTGCCGAAAAATATATCGAGCAGCATAGAAGAGCCAATAAACGTAATTATTCCGACAGATAGAAGTTTATCTTCTATCATCTCCTTTCCTTTCACCCCCGACCCAATTATTATCTACCTCCGGGTCGGGGGCTTTTTATTCTTCAATTCCGCCTTAATTCAAAGTATAAAAATAAGCCCTTCAGGCTTGTTTTTATACTATTGGTGGTCTCGGCGGGATTCGCACCGAACGTAGTGAGGTCCGAATTCGCTCATTTTAAACACCGAAGGTGTGGTGATCTCGGCGGGATTCGAACCCGCGATTGCCTGGATGAGAACCAGGAGTCCTGGACCGCTAGACGACGAGACCATACTAGCCTAAGGGGGGTTAGGCTAGCAACACTATTTTAACATAACTTAATCTAATATTCAACACTTCCATAAGTCGGAACAGCTGAAACGAAAGTTTGCCCAGGGGCGAGCTTGATTTCGTTCCCATCTTTATCGGTAAACTTTATTTGTTCGCCTCTTGACGCTTTGTTCCAGGTACCGATCGTAGCAGTACCATTTTGGAAAATATATGCATCACCAGAGCCTATGGCCGTAATTTCTTCATGATAGTTGTCGGATGCTCGTTTTTCCGAAACCATCATTACGACTACTACTGATGGGTTCATCTGCGTTAAACTACAAACATCTTCTGGGTTACGCTCACCCAAATCTTCTGAAGGGCAAGCGTATACTTCGTGCGGGGTACCATTTTCATAACTACGTAAATATGTGTTGGACTCAATATTGTAATTATAATCTACATTATAAGTTGGATATCCGCCAAATCTCAGTTTTATCGACGAAGTTTTTGCAACTAACTCAGATGTATTGGCGGTTGTTGGTTCAGTTATTACTAGTTTCTCTGTCACCAAACTATCAACTTTGTTTTTTAAACTATCTTCGGGTGTCAAGCGAGAAAATCCTTGCACCTCCGAGGAATTATATCCGTGGTCGTTGCTAAACTTCTGAAGATTTGCCGAAGTCGTAAACAAATTATTCCACAATCTAGAACTATACGTTCCGCGATACATATAAGCATAGTCCTCTGATAAATCTTTATACCCGCCAACTGCTACAGCCTGCAAAGCATCATCTGCGCCACCTGCATGTACAATTGTGCAGTCAAAAGGCGTATCCCACTCTAGGTAATATATCCTGAGCGAACGAATCGGGCCTATTACCGCAGACTTAGGATTTTGATAAATTGCTGCAAATCGTGTTATTCCCGCCTCAGCAATGGCTTCAAACACCACTCCAGCATCATTTAACCCTGCTTGTGGTCTTGCCCCGTCGGTGCCATTTGGCGTTTGGATGCAGTATGCCGGAGCGTTTTTTAGTGCTTGACTTTCCAGACGCTCTCCAGTTAGATTGCTATACGTAGAAACTTCTTGGTCTTTTGGCTCAAAACCTGGGAATAATGCTTTTGTCGTTTCTTCAACTGGATTCAAGAGCACAAATAAAAGACAGGCAGCCCCTCCAAGTATGCCAACAGCCCCAGCAATCAAAAACACAAGCCACTTTTTTCCATCCAGAATTCGACCTTTGGTACCTTTTTCTTTCTTTTTGTCCTTCTCGTCAATAGTTCCAGTGTCATTGTTTAGATTAAGCGTGATTTTATCATCCATTTGTCTGCTCCAGCTTTATAATTTTTACATTTTTTTAATTATTTTTAATAATTTTAGCACAAAAAATAAAATGGTTGTGTTATAATCAAAAGTATGAAAAACATAAAGGTCATACATAAAAAAATAGGTCTTATTGTTACGACATTGCTTTTCACATTTCTTTCCCCTAGTACATTTGCCGTAGAACAAACAACTAATTTTGAAGTTAACGTGATAGATACCCTTTCGGTTTCAATTACTACCCCTGATTCTTGGGCTAGTGGCGGCATTAATGAATTTCTTAGAAATAAAGTCAGCGTTAGCGTAAACTCAAACAACTCTGGTGGGTTTACTGCATCCATGTATTCTGCTAACAACACCACTAACCTTACTAATGTTGCCTCTAGCTCAAGCATCATCCCAACTCTAGCTTCCAGCTCTGCGAGATCCAGCTTCCCTGCTAATTACTGGGGTTATTCTTTGGGTGAATATACACTAGATGGCGTCACGCAAAGTTCCTACACGCTCAATGGTAATTCTTATGGAGAAACTACCGCCGGAAACAACAGTAGCTATTATTATCCACTGGTTAGCACTAGTAATTCACCGATTGTTATAATGGATGGTACAACTATTTCCAAAACTTCAGGAACTCAGAATGTGTATTTTGGCGCTAAGGCAAACGCCACCAAAGCATCCGGTACTTATCTTGGCACAGTTATTATTAGCGTAGTTACTGGTGTAATTGATAACAATGACAATCCAGTCACGCCAGTCAATCCAGTCATACCGTCTAATGATGAAGTTGCTGTTTACAATGATCAGCCAGTTGGCGGTTCGTCTAGCGGCGCAACATCATATACTTACAGAAATACATCCGGTAGTGGTTCTAGTGCTACTACCACAACAACCACCGAAATCAGCGAAGGTGACAACCGAAGTGCATACAATGGTTATACGCCTCCACAGGGCGTAGTCCTGAATGTCAATAATGGCGCAAGTGTAGCCACCGGCCTCGGCGTCGCAGCATCTATCGCCACAGCATCCGCGATGTTCTTCTTCATTGTAGCTAAGCGCAAAGAAGATGACGAAGAAGAGGAAGAAGAAGTCCAAAAATAGAAACACCCAAGATGTGATATAATATAGCTCATGGAAGTTATTACTAGATTCGCTCCTAGTCCAACAGGATATATACATATAGGTAATGTGCGTTCAGCTATTTACCCGTATTTACTTGCACGCCAGACAAACGGCAAAATGATTCTCCGAATTGAGGATACTGACCGCGAAAGATATGTAGAAGGAGCTACGGAGTTAATTGAGGATACCCTAGAATGGCTAGGTTTAAACTGGGATGAAGGACCCATAGTCGGTGGCCCAAATGCACCATATTTCCAAAGTGAGCGTATGGATATTTACCATGCCTGGGCCAAAAAACTCATTGCTGCGGGCAGAGCTTATGCTGACCCTACACCTCCGGAAGTCATCGACGGTTACCGCAGAGAATGCAATCAAAAAAAGATTCCATTCCTCTATCGTAACTTTCGTCCAGAAAAAACCCCAGATTGGGAACCAGGGATACCACTCAGGTTTAAGGCCGAACCCAAAAACTATGAATGGTTTGATGAAGTAATGGGAGAGATGCACTCTGGTCCAGAAGTATTGGATGATATTATTCTAATAAAAAAAGACGGTTTTCCGACCTACAATTTTGCTCATATCGTAGATGATCAAGAAATGGGTATTACTCACGTTATGCGTGGTGTCGAGTATCTTTCCAGTACCCCAAACTACCTCGCAATTTATGAAGCATTAGGTATTTCCAGACCAAAGCTAGTTTCCCTGCCGCATATTTTAGCTCCTCAGGGCAACAAAAAACTAGGCAAACGCGATGGTGCAAAGTCTGTTACCGAATATCGCGAAGACGGAATATTGCCAGAAGCCATGCTCAACTATTTAGCCTGTCTAGGCTGGAACGATGGTACCGAACAGGAAATCTACACCAAAGAAGAACTCATAGAGCATTTTTCCCTTTCCCGTATTCAAGCGTCTGGTGCTCGCTATGATGAGACGAAATTATTATGGATGAACGGTCAGTGGATACGAAAGATATTTAATGAACAGGGACCCAAGGCACTTTATGAACGCACGCTTGATTTCTGGCCAGAAACATCATCCCAACACCCTGAAGATTACAAAATAAAAGTTTTATCAATTATCTACGACCGTTTGAAAACACTTTCGGATCTTCGCGATATGACAGGATATTTCTTCTCGGAGCCAGAAATTGATTTAGACATGATATTAAACAATAAATTCCTAAAGAAATTCTCCGAAGCCGAGCTTGAGGAAATGTTAAAAATCACCATTTCTAAACTTAGTGACCTAGAAAGCTGGGCAGCAGATTCCATCCAGGATGCACTTAATGAGCTACTCTCTGAAACTAATAAAAAACCAGCTGAATTGTTTAGCCTGATTCGTATTTCTCTAAGTTTTGCCCCATTTAGTCCAGCGCTAAATCTTACTCTAGAAACATTAGGGCGAGATATTTCCTTGTCACGACTTAATGCTATTGCCAGAGCAATCTAAACCTACCCACAGATAAGCACGGCAAAAACAGTGGCAACAGTTTTCTAAAGAGATACTGCTATTGAGCAAATTTGCTTCTTCGTCAAAGAACCTTTAGATGTTTTTAGCTTGTAGAAAATCCCACCGTTTACCCAAGCAGCGTCACTTCCATCTATGTAGATAGTCAGTCCCTGCTCTTTTACTGTTGTATAACCTTCTCCATAAGTAGGTTTGAAGTAATTATTTAACAAGGCGTTTGAATCCCAAGAAGACGTTTCCTCAATCAATGTAAACTCCTCATCAGTGGAAGAATTAACAAAATTCAAAGTCATCTTGTTTTCCTCTGAAGTAATACCAGTTAATTTGTAGCCACGAGGTATATGTCCAGGATAGGACGCATTAAACCCTGTCTGCATGGCTGCAACTCGCATCGAAATATCTGGCATATTCAAATTCACAAAATAAGCTATCGCGAGAACTACGGCCGCCGCACACGATAATGCTAGTAAGACACGCGGAAAACCAAAATGCATCTTCGTGCTAACCTTGTCTTCAGAAGCAATCTCCTGTTTTGCCTGTTTCTCCGATTCGGTAGATTTAGATGCCGCAACTAAAGCTTTTCTTATTGCTTGATCTTTCATTTCTTTGGCGGTTAATTGTTTCGTTTGCTGGACATCCTCTGTTCTGCGTCTATTCATCTCTAAATTTGCAGCTGCCTGCATCGGGTGAACTCTAGCCGCTTCAATCGACGATTCTCTCATTAGTGGCTGCTGTTTTTTGACTCCTTCGCCCAACGACGAACTAAAACGCTCAATCTTAGGGCTCCTCTTAATCGACACCGTGACATCATTGCTTTTTATTGGTCTTTTGACGTATTTTCGGTTCAGCGTGGTAGAAGTCCCCAATCTTCGATGGGCAGTAGTTACTGACTCTGTATTATTCGTTCTTTGCATCATTACCTCGCTTATTCTTAATATCAATGATACTATTTCTTTGTTCAAAACGCAAGAGCTAAAATTTTAATTTTTTATGTTATAATATAAATATTCGAGAAAAAGGTTCTGCCTTTTCAAAGAATCGCAGCATTTAATATAATAAACATTATGGACTTAGACAAAATAAAGCGTAGGCAAAGCCTAAAAGTTATCATTTCCGAAGCCATCATGGTTTTGGCGGTGATTTTAATGGTAGCAATTTTGGCTCTCATCGTATCTGGCTACTGGCTAAACTCCGACTTTCAGATTGAGCGACAAGGATTATTACAGATATCTTCAGCCCCCACAGGCGCAAGCGTAGAAATCGATGGTTCGTCGTCCTGGCTTCAAAAAACCAATACGTCAAAGGTTCTCTCCAGTGGCGAGCACACAATCGTCTTATCAAAGGAAGGTTATGATACTTGGCAGAAAAAAATCAATATTGCCGAAGGCTTACTCTATCGGGTTAATTATCCCAGACTATTTCCAGAAGAACGTTCAGCCGAAACATTACTTGATGTTTCAAGGGGTGAGTTTGTCACGATTTCACCTAGCCGGGAAACTCTTATTTTTACCGACAATCACTACGAATGGTTTTTAATCAATCTCAATAATAATGTTATAGAACCAAAGCCAATTGATGCCGCATTGCTTTTCCCCGGCGTAAGTTTATCTACCGTAAAAATTCTAGACGCCAATTGGGATCAAGACGAATCACATATTCTTCTAAAAACCGAAATCAACGGGGATGTCGAATGGGTGCTAATGGATATTCGCAACCTTGCGAACAGTCTCAATCTTACTCAGGAATTTAGTGTTGATTTTGACGATGTGAGAATTTTGGATAATTCGTCAAATAATTTAATTGCAATACAATCTGGTGACCTTCGTAGAATCGATGTCTCCGGCAAGTCAATTTCTGCAATATTAATCGAAAACGTATCCGATTTTGACCACCTCGGTAGCGAAATAGTTTTCTCAGCAAAGCAGCAAAACGGTGAAGATTACTATGTTGGAACTACTAAAATCGGCGACGACAAGGTCACCAAATTATTAGAGTCGGAAACACCGGCCAAAATAGCTCTGAGCGAGTTCTATGACGAAAAATACATCACCGTTTTACTTGAAAAAGCCGTAACTCTATACAAGGACAATAATTTTGAAAAACTCATCTCCTACGATGTTTCATCTAACTATGAGGACATAAAAGTTGGTCACAATGGGGAGTATATTATCTTTTATACTAGAAATAATATCGCCGCCATAGATATGGAGGCCTCCGCACTTACAGAATGGCAAACAGAAGGCCCCAGCTTTGGATGGATTGATAATTATATGATTTATACGATAGCAGACAATAACTTAATTGTGTATGATTTTGATGGCCTCAACCGAAGACAAATTGCAACAAACATTCCAGGACAATCCATCATTACAATTACCGACGACAAATGGCTCTATTTCCTTACTGACGATAGTTTGATAAGAGAGTGGTTAATTCCCCGTTAGAAAATTCCAAACATTTTCAAAGAAAGACGGTTCGTTGGACGGTAAGGATTGAGTTTCTTCAAGCACCGTCTCAGACGAATCCTGCGACGACTCCGACTCTTGTCCATAAACCGGTGATATTTGCTCTCCAGTCACGAGCAAGCGATAGCGGGAAGTTCCTAGCGGCGTACAAGTTACCAAGGTTATAATTGGTTTATTCGTATCAACTACCAGTGCTGCTACATTTGATGGGTCAACGACCTCTTTTTTGACCACCCGATAGATATATCTTGTTGAATTGTAATTGACATAAATTAAATCACCGTCCTCCAAGCGCTCGAGCCCAGAAAAGATATATTTATAAGGATTCGAACTATATATGTCACCAGCAGAATGTCCAGTAATCACCAGGTTACCGATTTCACCCGGGAATGCGCTTGCCCCTGCAATACGGTAATGAGCTACACCGTTATTCATGGATGACATTACGTCTGCCAGGGATACTCCGAAATGAATCGGGACATCGATATTCAATTTAGGGATAATCAACCGCGGTTCCGGCGAAACGGTTTGACTGATTGTCGGGTCAAGTGCCTCTATTTCCGAAGATGGTGTATTGCCAGGTGATACGTATGCCATAATTGGCGCAAAAATCAGACGGTTATACTGCAAAAACAGAATAATTATCACCACGCTAATCCCGGCCAAAATTGGCAAAAAGCGTTTTTTGCGCCGTGATTTGCTCGCATTTTCATTGGCTTTTTTTCGGATTACACTGCGTAAATAGTGCTGAATCCTTCCCTCGCTGTCGGAAGAATCGTACGCGCTTGCTTGGCTATTTTTATCTGTTATTGAAATAGAGCTAGAATTCTGCTCCGTCGCAGTATTTGTTTTAGTAACTGAGTTTTGATGGCTATTTTTACTTGTATCTTCATTAATAAGTTTCTGTCGTTCCTTTTCTATGTATTCCTTCGCAGCCCTCGAGTAATAGTCGCTGTAGTATTTCTGGTAGTAATTCTGCCACGCCGAATGATACCTTTTCCATGATTCCGAGTTTATTCTTGATGTAGTCGGCTCGTCCTTCAAGTGGGCGTTATCACCGGCTGACTTTTTTGCCGCATCAACATAAGCCGCTAAGACTTTTTTCCTAGCAATAGCCGCTGCGGTCTGCCTCTGCAAATCGCTCGAAGATTGCCCACCGTTTCCAGAATTCATAGATAAATTATAGCATATTCTATCGATTTATGATATAATCTCACAAGACGAATATAGACCCCAGCTCTATGTTGCATAGTTCAAGGCAAAACTTATATTCGTAAAATTACGGGCGAATGGCGGAATTGGTAGACGCAGTAGACTCAAAATCTGCCGGTAGTAATACCGTGAGGGTTCAAGTCCCTCTTTGCCCACCAAACAAAAAATAGCCCCGAAGGGCTTATTTTTTATTTTTTAACCTTTTTCAGGTCGTAAACCTTATCGACTTCGTCACAAACATTTGCGGAATGTGTTACTATGATGACGCATTTACCATCTTTATGAGCTAAATTCTTAAAGATTTCAAGAATCTCTTCCTCGGTTTGCTTGTCTAGATTCCCTGTCGGCTCGTCCGCTACAATCATTTTTGGATTATACGAAAGGCTTCTGGCAATCACCACTCTTTGTTGCTCGCCACCAGATAACCTTAGAACCTTGCGATTCGCATAAGACTCCTTCAAACCGAGCTACTTCCGAAATGGTTCGAAGATCACGTCAACGTCCGCGGTGCCACCGGCGCAATCTATGACGAAACCGACGATATCCTCGTTCCCGACACCGGCCATAACACCATTATTGTTGCCACTGCCTCCGGCTACACTATGTGCATCACCTTCATTGTCGCGGCCTCCACTGCCTACTTCCTCCGCCGTCGCAAAAAAGATTAATTCCCTAGCGTCTTGATTTTCTTAAAATCTACTTTTTCAACTGCCTCACGTAAAGCCTTTTCCGATCCGTAATGTGTCCGTCTTTCTGGCGCATCTGACAACATATGTTGTGCATATGGGAAACTCACTGCACGCTCCAACACCCCGCCCAGTTTGCCAGTCCCACAAAGCACTTCTGCTTTCCGCACCTCGCTAATTGAAACCTCAAGTGCCTGTTTCATCTCTTCTGGAAAGAATGTTAATGAAAACAAATCTGCATCTTCTTCTCCCGCCAGCCGACCATAGGCAATTGAAGTATTTCCTTCAATCCACAACCGACTGTCGAGTTTTCGCATCTTCGCACTCTCGAGATTCATTTCGCAGCGCGCATATTTCTTCCGAGTCTCATCCATCATATCGCACACGAAATCCCCTTCACACGTTGTTGTCATCACTGCCCTTGAAGCATCCGGTGACTTTAACCCGTGTTTTGCATCATATGAAATAGTATCGCTAATGTAATCGCAAATAATCCACGAGAGTAGTCCCGTCTTCGCATTCTCCGTCACAAGATAAAACTCCGTCCTCGCACCCCAAAACACGCTTGAATGTACCCGAAACATCGTCACGATTCCGTAATATTTTGGCGTATCACCCTCAAATATCGCCGCCTTCGCCGGCCTAAACCCCTCCGGCAAAAATTTCTGCATTTTCTCCGGCTCCGTAATTTCATAAAACATAAACGAACAATACGGCTCTACCACAAACGGCATCTTATCTGCCTTCTTCGTCGCCGACGACACGATTTTGCGCTGCATCCACACCGGCAATCGCCGTAATTTTGTCTGCATATAAGTTACTTTCCCAACTTCCATTGGGTCCACCAATCTTTCCACCCCTTTTGCGTATTCCAGAATGTTCATAAGTCTATCCTTTATTTCTTCTTTCTAAACAGTTTTGCGAGATGTCCCGCATAACTAGCTTTTTCCGCTACGTCGATTGCGTCTCCA